>JBIPLZ010000272.1:0-3684 GCA_044369395.1 Flavobacteriales bacterium
CGTCGATTAAGGCGCGATAAAGACGAACGCGGCTACCCTGAAGAATCTATTATGTATCAGTGGAACAATCACGTGATGCCGAGTTATAGAAAATATTTACAACCTTATCGGGATGATGCAGATATTATTGTAACAAACAACATAAGTTACGATAAAGGATTGAATGTTCTTGTAAATCACATTCGGTCTCTGGTATAAAATTCTATATTTCAAAAAAAAGCCCTGAAAGAAAAATCTCTCAGGGCTTTTTGCATTTCGATTAACGCTTCGTTCTAAAACGATGGCGGTTGTTCCAACCAAACGAGAGTAAGAGAAGAGGAATCATGATATGAAAGAAATACGATCGGCTAATTCCGTCGTTCTTGATAAAACTAAACACACGTTCGAAACGGATATTTTGGATGAAATTAACAAGAAACTTATCAGACTTACTGCGATTTTGTGCTTTCGACAACCAAATAAATACCGCTTTCCCAACAATGTGGTCGTTGGGAACAAATCCCCAAAAACGTGAATCGGCTGAGTTATGACGATTATCACCCATCATGAAATAGTAATCTTGCTTAAACGTATAGGAGGTTTCGGGCTTTCCGTTGATCAGAATTTGTGTTCCATTAATTTTCAGATCGTTATTTTCATATACATCTATAATGCGCTTGTATAAATGAATACTATGTGTATCAAGTTTTACTGTTACCCCTTCTTTCGGAATTACTAAAGGACCATAATTGTCTTTGTTCCAAGCATACGAAGCCACATTCGGAAAAATATTCGGATCGTACATTCCAACAGGATCTAGCTTTTCTGCCATCTGAGCTAACTGAGAAGAATTCTGGATCTTCTCCTTATTCTTGTTGTTCAAATGCAATTGCCAAACATTTGCATTTTGCAAATTCTGATAAGGTTCAGCATCGGTAATGTCGAGTTTATTAAAATTATCAGTCGGGTTTTGCATCGAGTTGAATTGCACATCATACGAAAACTGCATCATTTCAGGATTCAAAGCTTGACTTCCATTGATGTACAATTGTTTGTTCTTGATTTCCAACTTATCACCTGCAATAGCCACGCAGCGTTTTACATAATTGTCACGTTTATCGATTGGACGAGCCACAACCTTTCCAAAAGGCATATTGTTATATTCATTAATTGCTTCGGGCGTATTTACTTTTTCCCAACCAAATTTGCGAACCAAACTATAATAACTGATGTTTTGCATATTCACCGAAACGGTATCGCCATCAGGATAATTGAATACCACAATGTCGTTGTTATGCACTTTTCCCAATCCAGGAAATCGGAAATATGGAAGTGAAATCCATTCAGAATACGATGGAACTGATTCTGTAAACGGGAAAGTATGGTGAGTAAAAGGAATGGTTAGCGGAGTGTTCGGGGTTTTGGGGCCATAACTAATTTTACTCACAAATAGGTAATCACCTACCAACAAGGTTTTTTCCATCGATGATGTTGGAATGGTGAATGCTTCTAAGAAAAACGTACGGACAATTGTAGCAACCACAACAGCAAAAACAAGCGCTTCGGTCCATTCGGATGCCTTCGTCTTTTCGTACTTCTTCCAGTAATCGTTCCCCATGAAACGGTATTTTTCATTGTACCCGAGGTAAATCAAATAGAAAGGAAAAAACACCACACCCACAATCAATTCGAGTGTATTTTCTACTTCGAAATTTCGAACCAATAGGAAAACCATGATGAGCAGAATCATCACATTTACTCCAGGAATCAACAATAAAATGAGCCACCACCATGGCTTATCGATTAGTTTAATCCAAATCCATAAATTGTAACCAGGTACCCAGGCCTCCCAAGCTTGACGCTCTGCTTTTATAAAAATCTTCCATAAACCTACATGCAAAGCAAGAAGCAGAAAGATGTTAATTATCATTTTATAATCCATGTGATGAAGAATTTGTTAAAAGGTCAGACATAGTATACACGCCTTTTTTACCATAGAGGAACTCCGCAGCTACTATAGCTCCCAAAGCAAAACCATCTCGGTTAAAGGCGGTGTGGGTAATATTAATTGAATCAATTTCGGAACGATATTCAATACTGTGAGTTCCAGGAATATCATCTTGACGAATGGAATGAATGGGAAAACTTTTCAGAACATTGGGTTCTTCCGATTTTCGCCATGATTTATATGCAGGATGTTCTGCAATAATCCCCTCTGCTAATGTAATGGCGGTACCACTTGGCGCATCTTTTTTTCGGGTATGGTGCAGTTCTTCCATCCCTACTTGATAAGAAGAATGAGTTGCCATTAAACGAGCTAATTGTCGGTTTAGCTGAAAAAATATGTTCACTCCAATGCTAAAATTACTCGCATAGAAAAGAGCTTGATTCATATCGATGCAACGATCACTCACTTCATGCAAATGATTAAACCAACCTGTAGTACCAATAATTACGGGGATATTGTGTTCGAAGCAGGTATGTATATTATCGACGGCGGCTTCTGGTTGTGTAAATTCGATAGCGACATCCACAAGTTTCAAAGCATCTTTCCAAGTTGGATCCGAATCTTTGGTAACCCGCAACATAATTTCATGACCTCGAGCAATTGCCTTTTCTTCAATCACTTTGCCCATTCCGCCATATCCAATTAACGCTATTTTCATATTAAAAATTTAACGTCAATCCCACGCCGGCAAAGGGTGAACTTGAAATTGATGAATAGATTGATTGTGGGCGAATATGCATGCTCAAATCTTCGTTCACATTAAAATCAAAAAGATGAGCATCCACTGTGGCATCCAATACGTTCAAAGCATACAAAAGTGCCATACCCACGACCGTTAAATCGCGGTTTCGGCGATAGAAATCCTGCAATTCATTGAGATTGGCATCTGTTAAATTGTTGAGTTCCGAATTAATTTCAGGTGAACCTGTTTGGCGATTAATCAACTCCGTTTTAAACAAACTGTAATTCTTCTGATTGAATTGGAAGCTATACACCAAAGCACCTGCTCCTGCTGCTAAAACAGGAACTTTCCAATATTTCCGATTATAGATTTGTCCAGCCCCGGGAATAATTGCAGAAAATAAAGCGGCCTTTTTCGGAGAGTGTTTATGCGTAGAATCTTGCGCGGGCTTTTTTACTATACTCTTAGGCGATTCCTGTGCATGTAATGCAAATGAAAAAATTCCAAAAACAAGCACAAGCAAAAAACGCATGGTCATCAAGGAATGAGTTTGTTTAGCAAGTTTGCCAATTCTTCGGACGAATTGAAACGAATATTCAATTGCCCTTTTCCATCTTTATCAGATTTTATATCGACCGTAGCCTCTAAACGTTTGTTCAACTTTTGAATGGCAGCTTTGAGTTCCGCAGGAAGCACCATTTTAGGGGTTCGTGATGTTCCAACATCGGAACTTTTGTTTTTCCTAGTTGCGTCTTCCACCTGACGAACGGACATTTCGCTGCTAAGAATTTGGTTGTACAAACTCAATTGTTGCTTGGCATCATCTATTCCTACCAAGGCACGCGCATGTCCCATCGTAATTTTACGTTCACGAATACCCATCTGAATTTCAGGTGGCAACTTCAGTAAGCGTAAATAATTAGCAACAGTTGAACGTTTTTTGGCCACTTTTTCACTCACTTCTTCTTGTGTGAGTTTCAGTTCTTCAATGAGTCGCTGGTATGCCAAACCAATT
>JBIPLZ010000273.1:0-3679 GCA_044369395.1 Flavobacteriales bacterium
GTTATGCGCGATCCCAATGGAATTCGTCCATGCTTTTATATGCAAAACGATGAAATTGTTGTAGTAACATCCGAACGCCCTGTAATTCAAACGGCTTTCAATGTTTCGATTGATCAAGTTAAAGAAATTAAACCTGGGCACGCGCTTGTCATTAAGCGCAACGGTGAAGTGAGCATGCCTGAAATTCGCACCCCCGAAGCACGAACCTCTTGCTCGTTCGAACGCATTTATTTTTCAAGAGGTAGCGACGCCGATATTTACAAAGAACGCAAAGCCCTTGGACAACAAGTTAGTCGTAAAATTTTAGAATCCATTGATTTTGAAATCAATAACACGGTTTTTACTTTTATTCCCAATACAGCCGAAACTGCTTTTTTAGGCATGGTAGAAGGAGTGAATGAATGGCTCAATACGGAAAAAGAAAAACAGATTCTTGAGCTCAAGGGTGAAATTTCAGCAGAAAATCTGGGAGCTATTTTAAGCATGAAGGTGAGAACTGAAAAGTTAGCAATTAAAGATGCGAAACTTCGAACCTTTATTGCTGATGATTTGCATCGCGATGAAATGGTGGCCCATGTGTACGACGTAACCTACGGCGTTGTGCGTAAAAACCAAGATACTCTCGTCATAATGGACGATTCTATTGTACGAGGCACAACACTGAAGCAAAGTATTTTACGGATTTTAGATCGACTTAATCCTAAGAAAATTATCGTAGTTTCTTCGGCGCCTCAAATACGCTATCCCGATTGTTATGGAATTGACATGGCTAAACTAGGCGATTTCATTGCCTTCCAAGCAGCTATTGCTTTGCATAAAGAGCGTCATACACTCCATATCTTGGATGAAGTGTATGCGGCGTGTCTTCTTCAGGATGCACTACCCAAAGATGAAATGAAAAACGAGGTTCGTCGAATTTATGATCCATTTTCTGAATTAGAAATTGCTCAAAAAATTGCGGAGCTCGTTACGCCAATCAATATGAATGCTGAAGTGGAAGTCATTTATCAAAACTTGAGCGATCTACATACAGCTTGCCCAAATCACACAGGCGATTGGTACTTCAGTGGAAATTATCCGACACCAGGTGGGAATAAAGTAGTAAACAAGGCATTCCTGAACTATTATATGAATGTAAACGAAAGAGCCTATTAATCACAAGCGAATCTTCTTTCGCCATTCAGGTAAATTTGTACGGTCAACTGCCTTAAATCGGTATCCAACAAACATTCTAAACCAGCTGTAGTTATCGTCAACCCAAACGCCTAGTTCGCGTTTACCAGCAAAAGAAATGCTGTAACTCGAAATGCCGCTATACCAATTATCGCCATTATAGCCCAAAATAAATCGAAATTCGGAAACGGCAGTAGCTTTGTTTTGTTGATTTCGAATCTGCTTATCATCCGAAAGATAATAGCTGTTTTGAATTGAAATTCCAGGGACGAAATACAAGGTCAGAAACCACGAATGATTGTAAACAAATGTATGAACATAACCCACATTGAAATTAAAATTGGTGGCGCTTTGAGAAATAAGTCGGTACTCAGGTTTAAATTGTGATTCCAACTCAATCGGAACTAAAGTAAGTCCTGTATCACTCAACATTCGATGCATACGTAATGACAAACCAGCGATAAAACTTCCTGAACTTCGTTCCTGCCGATCGAGTTGATACAAGGAAGCTCTGTAGGAGAACTTATCGGGATTGAAACAATAAAAAACATTACTAAAAAATGTCGTAGTTGTTAAGTCGGGACGATAAGGATAGAAATCGGACTGAGGATTAAACGAAGGATTAGCGACTTGAGGATTTGTTAAATAATACCCATTAAAAATCTGGATGAAATTCGAATTCCAGAATCGTCTTCCATTGAATGAAGCTCGAAAAGAGAACTGTTTCGTATCCCCTTTTCGATCACCATCGCTTGATTTAAAGGAAATCAAACCAAGCGACAAACTAAGCCAACGATAATCAAGACATGTTATAAAATTGCTTCGTGTATTGGGTCGATAAGTAAGTTGAATGTTATCCGCATCGGGATTTCGAATAACCACATCCTGATTTCTTGAAGCCAATTCAAAAGTAAGGTGTGGACGATCATTGAATGAGGAAATGTAATCGGGATCTTTTTGTGAAAATGAGTTTAGAATACTAAAATGCAGCAGACTAAAAATAAAAATTCCCTTGAGGCAACTGGAAAAAGCCGGAAGCATCAAGGGAATTGTAAATCTCATTTTATATTATCGAGCTACTGCAACACGCGACACCGAACGACCAGTATCTGTAGAAATAACCACCTGATACATGCCATTTGAAACATTCGAAAGCTCAACTTGAAGCAATGCATCTGGCTGAACATCTTCATAAGTACGCTGAAATACCAACTTGCCACTTAAATCGAACATACTGCAAATAACTTGCTCTTGTATAGCATGAAATCCTGTTTGAATAGATAAAACATCCTTTGCTGGATTTGGATAAATGTTGATATACACATCTCCACTAGCATCGAAAATACCAACAGTTGCTGTGTAATTTAGTCCAGCAGATGTTTTTGTACAGTTGCCGCTCGTGTTTGAAACTGCTACTGTATAAACTCCTGATTGCGTTGGCGTGTATGAAGATGAATTAGCACCAGTAATAGCAACACCATTCAAGAACCACTGAAATGTTCCTACTGTCACACCTGAAGAAATAACTCCGTTGTTTAAAGAAAGTACAGGTTGAATTGGTGCCTGACTTACAGTAACCAATGTATTTTGAGTTTGTGTTGCACTTTGACCTGAACAAACTCCTGTAACAACTAAATTAACTCCATACGATCCTGATGAATTATATGTAACCGTTGGATTTTGTACTGTCGACGATGCAGGTGTTCCTCCGGTGAATGTCCAGTTATATGCCGAACCACTTGCTTGAGCAGCATATGAAACCGTTTGACCTGCGCATATTGTTGTTGAAGTTGTTGCACTGAAGGAAGCAATTGGTGCAATGGATGTTAAAATAGGAAAAATGGCTTGATTTACACTAATCCCCCAACTTGCAGGACTCTCAGAAAATTGATGCCATGACAAATCTCCAAATTGTTCCCAAGCCGTGTTGGTTGTAGCATTACCATCTGAATTGCTTTTTAATGAAAGAGTATAACCTGCATTCGGATTAAATTCTATACCCAAGAAGAAATTCCCAGTAATAGTTACTGGAGTTGGAAATGATACATATGTATTTGTTCCTGCATTTACATTGGCAATGATCGTACTTAGTGGAATGGTTGTAGTTGCTAAAACTGTTGATGGACCCGCAGCGGTGTAGGCGTATGCTTTAACAGTAATGATTGAACCTGCGGGGGCTGTTCCTTGCGTTGCAATTCCAAACGTAAATCCTGCTCCTGTTAATGAGGTGATTGGAGCAACCGAAGTAAACAAATCAGCTTTAGCTACATCGCCGTATGAATTCACGCCACCCACATAACCTGTTTGACCTGTACCTGCTTGAAAAACGTTAACCGTGCCAGTAAGAGGATAGTTCAATGTATCAGTACAAGCAACAGTAGGTGGAGGTGTTATTGTACAAGCATTTGAAGAAAGTAAATTCACTCGAGAACCGCCAGTTGCAAACAATGATTGTGCACGTGTCTTTTGTCCATTCGTAAACATTTTTAAACAAACGTCATCTCCA
>JBIPLZ010000274.1:0-3676 GCA_044369395.1 Flavobacteriales bacterium
ATAATTGGGACCTGCTGGAATGGAAACATATTGCTGACGTGTACAACCAATAGCATCAGTAATGTTACAAATTACATAACCTGGTGAAAGCCCCGTTGCAGTATTGGTAAATTGAGCAGGAACCGTATTCCAAACATAGGTGTATGGGGCCGTTCCGCCTGTCGCAACAACGGTTGCTGTTCCGTCAAAACAATTGGACGCAGTTGCAGAAGAAGTTGCAGTAATAGGCGAAGTAGAATAAACATAAATACCTTGTGATGTAGTTCCTGCTCCACCTCCCGTTACAAAACATCCATTTCCATTCGTAACAATGCATGAATAAGTTCCAGCAGCAACTTGAGAAACAGAATCAACATTTGAACTCAAATCGATATGCTGAACTCCTGTACTCCATTCAAAAGTATATGGACCAACCGTATTTAAAGCGGTTAACCGAATTTTTCCATCTGCATTACTACACGTTGCAGGTGTTACCGTTTGGCTCAGTTGAAAACTACCCTGAACGAATAGACCTGTCGTACCCATCAATTGAGTAGGTGTTGATGAATCATATACGTGTATTTGGTAATAACCAGGTGCTAAATTGTTTACAGTGGTACCAATAGCAACAGTGTCTAATGTATTTTGTCCTACCGGAGGTTGTGTTGGACTCGAAATATACATGAGCCAATAGGCTGTATAAGGTCCTACTCCACCCGTAATTGTAATGCTTGCCGATCCATCGTTTTGACATGAAATGACCGTTGGATTTACCACTTGAACTGAAAGTGATTGAGCATTAAGATTAACACCTTCTCCAATGAATAGAATGAGAAGAAAGTTGAATAGAAATGACCTTTTTAATGAGGTAAAAGATGATATCATAGTTGTATATTTATGTATTTTGACTGCAAGTTATACTTTTTTTGATGGCTATAATTAAAATTTATAAGCATTTAATTTTTAACTCAGTCAATAAGGTAAAAGAATTAATATTGCTTTGAATTCAAATTTGTTTTTGTTGATGAATCCATATTGCCATACTGCTTATTGTATCGATATTCTAACGGATTCAATCGCTCCAAAAAAAATTACTATTGAAGACGGCATCATAACCAATATAGAAAGTACGGATGAATCGGAATGCAATTCATTTATTCTTCCTGGATTTATTGATGCGCATGTGCATGTTGAAAGTAGTTTGTTGATTCCCTCTGAATTTGCACGTATGGCTGTTGTTCATGGAATGGTGGGAACCATTTCGGATCCTCATGAAATTGCCAATGTGCTCGGTGTTTTTGGTGTGGAATACATGCTTCGAAATGCTGCAAAAGTGCCTTTCCATTTTTTCTTTGGTGCACCATCTTGCGTTCCTGCAACTTCTTTTGAAACGGCTGGTGATACCATCCATATTCCGGGCGTAGAATACTTGCTTAATCGCGATGATATCTGGTATTTGGCGGAAGTCATGAATTATCCGGGAGTGCTTAACAATGATCCAGATATGCTTGGGAAAATTGCAGCGGCGAAACGTATTGGTAAACCTGTCGATGGTCACGCTCCTGGTTTGCGAGGCGATGAAGCCAAGCGCTACGCAGATGCTGGAATTAGCACCGATCACGAATGTTTTACATTGGATGAAGCGCTCGATAAAATTCATGCTGGAATGCACATACTTATCCGCGAAGGAAGTGCAGCACGTAACTTTGAAGCTTTGCATCCCTTGCTAGGAAGTCATCCTAATAAAGTCATGCTATGTAGTGATGATAAGCATCCCGACAATTTGCTCGAAGGTCACATCAACGTTCAAGTAAAACGTGCTTTGGCTCTTGGATACAATCTATTTGATGTTTTAAGAGCGGCTTCTTGGAATGTAAAACAACATTACAAACTTCCGGTTGGCATGTTGCAAGTGGGCGATTCGGCCGACTTTATTGAAATCGACAATCTTGAACATTTCACCATTTTAGGAACCTGGATTAAAGGAACGAAAGTGGCCGAACATGGCAAATCATTTATCCATCATCAGGAAGAACGTCCCGAAAACAGATTTAATAGCAGACAGGTTTCTGTAGATGAACTTTTCGTTCCCGCTGAAAATGGAAAATTGCGTGTTATTGAAGCGCACGATGGACAATTAATTACCTCCGAATTTCATGCAAGACCACGAATGGATGGCACTGGAAATGTGGTGAGTCAGTCGGATCAGGACATTTTAAAAATTGTGGTGGTGAATCGCTATCAGCAAGCACCTCCAGCCATTGCGTTTATTAAAAACATGGGATTGAAAAAAGGGGCGATTGCTTCAACGGTTGCGCATGACAGCCATAACATTATTGCCTGCGGTTGCTCTGACGAAGAAATTACTCGCGCCATCAATCTTTTAATGATTAGCAAAGGTGGATTGTGTGCAATCGATCATGAAGAAGAACACCTATTGGCATTGCCCGTTGCCGGATTAATGAGTAATGGCGATGCTTGGGAAGTAGCAAAACACTATACCCAACTTGACACATTTGTGAAAGAGAAACTCGGAAGTCCTTTACGTGCTCCGTTTATGACGCTTTCGTTTATGGCGCTGTTGGTTATCCCAAACCTAAAACTCAGTGATAAAGGCTTGTTCGAAGGGAATTCGTTCCGATTTTGTGGGAATTGGGTTGATTAAGTCTTAACCTTAATTCGCTTTTCTTTTGTATTTGCAACACTTGTGCAATCCTGCATAAGCAGTCGAATCACCTGCAAATGCATCGTTATCGTATCCAACAGCTGCGATGGTTTGTTGAATATCTGCAAGATTTACACGCAGCGTATCGAATGTAACGGTCATTTGTTTGGTCTTTACATCCCAATCGGCTTTGATAATTCCGGGTTTGTCTTTGAGTGAAGTTTCGATGGTCTTTTTACACATTCCACAATTTCCCCATACTTTAAATTCGGAAGTCTTTGCCGATGGTGGTGTGGAAACGCCATTGCATGCTGCAATTAAAAGAACAATGACTAGACTGAATAAATTCTTCATGGCTTTTTAAAATTCGGGTTTGTTAAAAATTCTTCGTCTGTTAGGGTGTTTAGAAATGCAACGATGTCCTGAATATCTTGAGAAGTCATTCTTCCCGGAGTAACATCGCTTAAACGCGGATCTAGATTGGGATGCGGTTTAATGCCTGTATTGTAATGTTCTAGAACTTGTTCCAAGGTAGCAAAACGGCCATCGTGCATATAAGGTCCAGTAACTGCAATGTTTCGCAATCCGGGAGTTTTGAATTTCCCGTAATCAGTTGCAAGTAACGTGATACGTCCTCTTCCCTCATCCTCGGAAACAGAATCTAACCCGTTATTCCGAAATTCATGATCGGTGAAAGTGCTACCCAACACGTGACAATGAACACAATCTCCTTTTTGAAAATCGATGAATAAATCCATACCGCGGATTTCTTGAACAGTTAATGGTATTCCATGTTGCATGAATTTGTCGAAGCGGGAATTTCCTGATATCAACGTGCGTTCGAACTGCGCAATGGCTTTGATTAAATTGGCGGTATTAATGATTTCCGAGCCAAATGCTTGTCTAAATAAAGCGGGATATTCGGGATGTGCATTAAGTTCTGAAAGCGCATTCGACAACGTTTCATGCATCTCAATTGGATTTTCAATGGGACCAATAACTTGCGATTCAAGATTACTTGCTCCACCATCC
>JBIPLZ010000275.1:0-3672 GCA_044369395.1 Flavobacteriales bacterium
GATCTTTTGAGCATAAGCAAAAGCGTTGGTATAAATACGTGATTTAATATATTGAATTGCAGAATCGGAAAGGGAATAGACTCTATACTTTATTTGTTTTGTAGAATCAAGAATTTGAAATGCTTGCTCTGCTTTTGTTATACGGTTAAACGCAGAATCGAGCGAGTAAAAATGATTTAACTCATCAACGTGAATCAATGCCAATCCATAATTTGCAGCAGCTGGCTCTTTCTTAAGTTTACTTGTGAATATCTGTTTTGCTTTAAAGAAATCGAATACCCTCAATGCTTCAAATCCTGACTTGAGCGATTGGGCTTGAGCAAAGACGTGAATGAAACAAAATAAGCAACAGGCGAAAATCTGTTTAAACATATGCACAAATATACAAGTTGCTCTTGGATGTTTTTAATGGAAATTCGATTGAAGGGCATTCCACTATTTAACAAGTAAAACCATTTAAAACGCTTGCGCTTCTGAATATAAATTCACCTATTTTATTTAGCTTGCAGCATGAATAGAATCAAAGATTTCTGGAAAAAATACTTTCCATATTTTCAAGTCGATATGATTTATTATGCATTGGTGATTCTATTGGCACCGATCATCTTGCTCATTTCCCGCTGCTGATTCATCTGCAATCCATTGATTTTCTGAAAGAAACAACCTAACGGATTCCACCTTATTCGCAGGAACCAAAATATCAATCGAAAATGTTTCACCCATTTCAGGAATGGTATAATCAAATTGAGCATCTTTCACCCACTTCATTAAATCACCCATTTTGTCGTATGATACGGTTGCAGTTATTTCCAACGTAACCGTTTTCTCCACCAATACAGCGTGCTGCAAAGCTTCGATAGCTGTTTGTTTATAAGCATGAATCAATCCAGGAACACCTAATAAAGTCCCGCCAAAATAGCGGACAACAGCAACCAAAACATTCTGCAATCCCATCGAACGTATCTGGCCTAAAATGGGCTTCCCTGCTGAGGAAGAAGGCTCTCCATCATCGTTTGCACGCCAGTATTCGTTCATTGGATTAATTCGAAATGCATAGCAAACATGCCCCGCTGAAGGATGGATTTTTTTAAGATGTTGAAGGTGTTCTTTTATTTCTTTTTCATTCGTTACGGGAAAAGCATACCCAATGAATTTACTCCCCCGATCGCGAAATGTTCCTTCGGTAGGATGAGCAATGGTTGTATATTGATCTAGAATCATCCAATACCTAAAACTGATCCAATTTCATTTGAAAACGCCAATAAACCAATGGCAATTATCGCCAATAACAATCCAATGATATTACTTCGAGTCCCTTTTTCACGGAAAATAAAGATTCCTGAAAGTGCAGAAACAGCAACAATAGATATATTATTTAAAGGAATAACAACCGAACCTTCCATGCCAATATTCATGGATTTCAGCAAAAAGAAAATGGAAAAGTAATTTGGAAATCCTAAAATAAAACCGGCAATAATTGAATTTCTATCTGGCAATGATTTTTCACGAACATATTGGTAGATAAGCACAATCAATCCCAACAATGAGGAAGTAATAAAAATCCATGAGACAAAAGGTTCTAAGCCATTTTCACCCAAAGTAAATTCATCGTTGTATTTAAAAAGCGTATCAATAATTCCGCTTCCAATAAATACGATGAATGGATAAACAATATAACGTTTATCGACAGCGCTACGATTATCACTTTTCGTTGTTAAGTATACGGCTAATAATGCCAAAACAATTCCAACAACTTTCACAACATTTACTGCATCATGCAAAACAATGATGGAAAACATCACGGGCATAATGAGCGACATTTTATTCGCAACGGTAGTTACTGAAACACCAATATTTTGTGTGCTTTTAGCAATAATATTAAACAATGTGATAAATAAAAAGCCCATTATAATTGCTTGAAAAAACCAAGGTTCAACTGGTGCTTTTTCTAAAGGAATTCCAGAAGGATCGAGTAAAATACTCAACGTTGCAGCAACCCAATAATTAACAACAATGGCGTTTAATGTATTTACTTTAAATCGATCGAACATTTTAAAAATGATCATAATCGAAGAAGAAGTAAGAATACTAAGCAGAAGGTAAATCATGGAATTTTATGGAACGCGAAATTAACAGAATACGCTGGATTATTGGAATTGATTCACATTATCAAACATTCTTCACCAACAATACACTTCCTTGCCAATCGGCAATTGGAATTATTTGCTCGGGGATTGACTTTGCAAATTCATCAACTGCTTGTGTAACGCCATTCCACGTGTGGTTATAATCGTGAATGATAATAATACCTCCGGGTGAAAGTCGTGAATAAAAATACGCAAGTGCTTTGCTAGTTGGCAAATACAAATCGGCATCGAGATGAACAAAAGCATACTGTTGTTCTTTCAATCCAATGGTTGTTTCAGGAAAATAACCTGGAAAAAAATGAACCGAATTCGCATGAGCAAACTGTTTTTTCACTGACTCCAAACTCGTATCTGAAAAATTACGTGTAGAGTATTTTGAGTCTTTAGAATCTTCCTGCTTCAAATCGGCTTCGTTAAATCCATCAAAGGTGTCAAACAAGAAGATTTCTCTTGAAGAATCCATTGCATGAAACATTCGTGCTGTTTCGCCTTTGTAAACGCCTAATTCGGCAAATGCCCCTGGAATGTTTAATGATTTCAATCGTTCAATTTGAAACCAGAACGTGTAAAATCGCACTTTGTCGCGATAAGATTTTTCAAGGTGTAATAACGATGAATCAATTTCCTTGTTCTTAACTGCCTGCTCCCATTGCCAAGGCTTGCTAATTTTAAACGACCAGGAAGTTTCAAGAATTTTAAATCCAATCAGAAAGAAAATAAGAATCAGAACGATGCTGATAAATTGAATGGTATCGATTGAAATTAAGACGGACTGCATAATCATATCACTAACAAATTCTCTTAAATCAATCGCGCCATAAGAATGGGAATAGCAAACGCGCCAAAACCACCACGATTACATTGATTAAAATCAATGCAAGTATATACGGTTGTTGGATGGAATGATCCAAGCCATCGGCAGCATTTTTCGAAAAGCGAATAAGCACAATGAGCATTGGAATGATAAGTGGAAAACTCAAAATAGCCATTAAGGTTCCGCTGTTGTTGGCTTTTGAGGCAATGGCTGCTACTAAAGTCAAGACGGACGAAAATCCAGTTGCGCCCAATATCAATCCTATAGTAAAATAGGGTTTATCCTGCACCAAATCTCCAATAAGCAGACTGTAAATGACATATCCCGCCAAAGAAATAAGCAACATGAGCAGCGCATTGTAAATAATCTTTGCCAAGATAATTGCTGGAGCTCCCGCCAATGTGTAATAATAGAGCAATCGCCCGCGACTTTCGGAAGAGAAACTTTTGGATGTTGCATTTACTGCTGTGAATAAAAGGATTATCCAAAAAAGGGCATTCCAGGTTGGAACATCCACCAAAGATTTGAACGATAAATAACAAACATAAATGGTCGAAATCACATACAAAAGGAGGCCATTTATAGCATACTTCTGTTTCCATTCCATCCGAATTTCTCGGAGCAATAGTTGGCGAATTTCGTTTAATGTATGCATTTTAAATGGTAAATGTTTCCCCTTTTACGGGAATATCAACATGTTTAAAGCCTGCT
>JBIPLZ010000276.1:0-3671 GCA_044369395.1 Flavobacteriales bacterium
AATTTTTGCCACACCAAGCGATACAAGCATCATTTCGCTTTCTGGCTTAGTAGAAACTTGTTGGGACACCACCACATTTATTATTTACCCTATAGTTCCAATTGTTGCTCAAATTACTGGTGATACTGCAGTCTGCGAAGGATTTTCCATTGAACTAGTGGCTTCGGGTGGTTTGGGATATCAATGGAGTACGGGCGATTCAACCTCAACCATTGTTTTAAATCCGTCTGAAGCAATGGAAGTTTCGGTAATCGTAAACACGGGTTTATGTTACGATTCAACCACATTTAATATTGAAATAAATCCGAATCCTCTTGTTTATACTGGATTAGACACCACTATAACCTTTGGAACAACTGCTCAAATTCAGGCAAACTCAAGTAATCAAATCATGTGGGAATTTAATTCAACATTAAGTTGCGACAATTGCTTATCGCCTATTGCGAGCCCGCTGGAAACCACAACCTACTGTGCTACTTCAGTGAATGAATTTGGTTGCTATTTAACCGATTGCATCCTAATTACGGTAGACACATTGTGTAAAGATTTGTTCATTCCAAATGTGTTCTCTCCAATTGAAGGCGGACACTCCGAAAATGATTGCTTTAAGATGTATGGCACTAATTGCATTGGCACCATGACACTTTCCATCTTTGATCGATGGGGAGAAAAGGTATTTGTTTCGACGGGTGTTGATGAATGTTGGGATGGAACATACAAAGGCAAAGCGTTGAATACGGGCGTGTATATTTACTATTTAACCGCCGAGCTTATTACCGGTGAAACTTTAAATAAACAAGGAAACCTAACGCTACTCAGATGATGCAGAGCACTACTTTTATTCATATTAGAAAATGGTTAGCAAGTCTACTTGTTGTTGTTACATTTTTTCTTTCAACTAGTATAAAACTTCTGGGTCAGGATATCCATTTTTCTCAATTTTATTTATCACCATTAGTTCAAAACCCAGCTTTGGCTGGAGCAGAGAGTAGCTTGGAAAGCACAATCAATTATCGAACTCAATGGAAAAGTGTTACGGTTCCTTATAAAACCTATGCTGCAGGAATTCATGGTCGATTTGTGAAACGAAAATCACAAAAAAACTTTTTTGCAGCGGGAGCAAACCTATTTTATGATGAAGCGGGTGATGGAAGTTTGAAAACAACATCGATCAATATTTCATTGGCGTATCATATTCGTTTAGATCGAACAAACAAATTGGGATTGGGCTTTATGTCGGGTTATGGACAACGCAGAATTGACATGGGAAATTTCGAATGGGGAAGTCAATACAACAATGGGTATAATAGCAGTTTGCCAACGGGTGAAGTTCTTACAAGTCCCACCTTTTCTTATGTAGATTTTGCCAGCGGTTTGGTTTGGTCGTTCGATAATAATGCAGGCCGAACTCGTGTTGATAGAAATAACTATATGCGAGGAAGTGCGGGTATTTCCGTATTTCATTTTAACCAACCTGCATATTCTTTCGACAATACTGGCGACAAATTACTTACGAAATATGTTGCTCATGGAAATTGTCTATTAAGCCTACCTGGCTCTTACTTCGCATTAAATCCCGGATTCTTTTATTACAAACAGGGGCCTAGTCAGCAATTGTTTATTGGAACTATGATTCGTTATGATGTAGCTCAAGCATCAAAATATACTGGCAATTTAAAAGGAGCTGGCGCCTATTTAGGAGTTTATTTAAGAGCCAAAGACGCCTTAGTAATAAGCAGTATGTTTGAGTTATCGGATTTTACTATTGGATTAAGCTATGATGCAAATCTCTCTAACTTGCGCCCGGCATCAAGCGGAAGAGGCGGCTTTGAACTTTCCATTAAATACACTGCAGCTTCAAATTTCTTTGGAAGGACTGTTCAAACTCTTTAATATTTTAAAAATTACTTTCTGAATATAATTGTTTATTGCCTTGCAATAAGCGTTAATATATATAAAATCAATAGTTTTTGTTATGTAATTAACTTATTTCCAAACCATTCTTGATGATACTTTATTTATTAATTATATGAGGCATTTATGATTTTAATGAATTACAAATCTATAGGTATTTAGAGCAGACTATCATGTTGAATTGTATCAAAAGAAACATTCGAAAAACACTTTTTGTTAGGGTTTCTCTGGCAGCTTCAAAAACCACTTAGGAATAGGCTCTTCCGTCTCATTCTCATTATTTTCACCGAAAAGATACGTCCTTGCCAACTCCTTATTGGGTCTTTCTTCTAGTTCATTTGCGTATTCCAAAAAGTCTTTTTCGAGTATTGATTCCAAGTTGTAATTCCCATTCGGGTTTAGTGATTCTGTATTCATTAATGATAGATTGAGTTAATGTAAATGAATAGATGTCAATTTTCATCATCGATATCATTTCTAAGTTAATGTATCTATCTCAAGAATAAGTATTACGTTATTTTAGTAAAACCTAATTAGCGATTCAAAGAAATAATTTATTAGAAGAATCACAAATCCCAACCTTTGTATTTTTCCGAGAGAGGGATAGAAGCTGCATTCCGCAATTCATTTAAATAATTGTTTTCCAATTTTGATTCTAACATAACAATTTACTATTAAAAAGATATTTTGGCATTTATTATCAATGCTTTAAAAAATTAAAGAGAATAAATTTCAATTAAATAAAACTCACCATTATGGGTTTGGAGCATAGAAAATATAAGCGAGAATAATTGAAACAGTAAAACCAATAAAATCTGCAATTAAACCTGCAGAAACAGCATATCGAGAATTCTTAATTCCTACCGATCCAAAATAAACGGCCAAAATGTAAAAAGTAGTATCACAACATCCTTGAAAAGTACTCGCAAGCTTTCCTACAAATGAATCTACACCATGGGTATTGAAAACTTCGAGCATCATAGCTCTGGCACCAGGTCCACTGAAAGGTTTCATGAAAGCTACTGGAAGTGCCTCTATAAATGAGAGAGTTGTAACACCAATGCTAACTAATACAAAACGAATAAAATCAAAAAAAGCAGTCATTGCTCCAGATGAACGAAAAATTGAAACTGCGGCTAAAATTGCAATTACAAAAGGCAAGATGTTAATTGCAACAGAAAAGCCTTCTTTTGCACCATCAATAAATGCTTCATAAACATTTACTTTCTTCAAAGAAGCTAAGGAAACAAACCAAATAATTAATGCAAGTAGAATGAAATTTCCACCAATATCAGAAATCATTTGAATGTGTTCCGGATGCTTAATGCAATAAAAAAGAAGACCCGCTACTAATACGATTAATGTTCCGAGATAGGCAACAATTGTTTTTTGAAATAAATTAATTTTTTGTCGAATTGAAACATAAATCAAGGCCCCCATTGTAGAACAAAAAGTAGCAATTAGCATTGGAAGAAAAACCGCAGTAGGATCTTTACTCATTGCACCACTTCTGTATGCCAAAATACTTATAGGAATAATAGTAAGTCCAGAAGCATTGAGTACTAGAAACATAATTTGGGCGTTGCTTGCTGTTTCCTTATTTGGATTCAAGTCTTGCAAATGTTGCATAGCTTTTAAACCAAGTGGAGTTGCTGCATTATCTAAACCTAACATGTTTGCGCTATAATTCATCATAATAGCGCCAGTTGCTGGATGGCCTTTGGGAATTTCGGGGAATATTTTTGAAAAAAAAGGAC
>JBIPLZ010000022.1:0-12707 GCA_044369395.1 Flavobacteriales bacterium
AAAAAATATCAATAACGCAACTTCAATTTCTTGAAATTATCAGATTTCATTTGAATGAGCGCTTCTTTTACGATTGGATTACTTTCATTAATACATTCGTAAAATTCGCTGATACCCCAAATCTGATTTGCAATGATAGCACGCAGCTGACGACGAATAAAATCCCCAGATGTTTTAATATCTGCATCATTTCTTTTTATCTCTTCCGTTTCAGCTGCAGTTATGAAATCATTTAATAGTGCATCAGAAACATTGAACCCAGATTTATACGATTTGAAATCTGGGAATTGCTTGCGGATACTTTCTCTATTTTGATCTACGTATTTTAATGCGAACGTGTTAAAAAGACCTTTGCGGTATACATCTGTTAAGTACTTAGAATTCTCACTTGTATCGAGTGGAATAAATAAATCGGGCATGATTCCTCCACCTCCATAAACCAATCGTTTGCCAAGGGTGTAAAATTTAAGAGAATCGGCAAATGAAATACTATCACGATTGGTAAATTCTCCGTGCTTGAAACGCTTGTTTAGGTCATCGTAATAATCGTCAACCCCTTTTTCATAGGGCTTTTGAATACATCTACCAGATGGTGTATAATAACGTGCCGTTGTTAAACGCATGGCCGAACCGTCAGGGAATGGGAACGAATTTTGAACGAGTCCTTTTCCAAAAGAACGACGTCCAATAATTAAACCTCGATCTAAATCTTGAATTGCACCTGAAACAATCTCCGAAGCTGAGGCAGAACCTTCGTCAATGAGCACAATGAGTTTCCCTTTTTCAAAAATTCCTATATCTGTTGATGTATAGTCGGTTTTAGAACCAGGCTTTTTCCCTTTGGTGTAAACAACTAAATTGTTTTCAATTAATACCTGATCGGCAATATCGATTGCGGTTTGAAGATATCCTCCGCCATTTCCAGTTAAGTCGATAATGAGATTTTTCATTCCCGACTTTTTCAACTTTTCGAGACTTGTTAGAAATTCTGTTCCTGAAGTGGCGCTAAAACGACTGAGTTTAATATAACCAGTTTCCGGATCAGCCATATACGTTGCATCAATACTAGTAAGTGGGATTTTATCACGCGTGATGCTGTATTCAATAAGATTTTTCACTCCTTTTCTAAAAATGCTCACTTTGACAACAGTACCTCTTGTTCCACGAAGACGGCTAATTACATCTTTGTTTTTTATTTTAATACCAGCCATATTCTCACTTTCGATTTTCACGATTTTATCGCCGGCAAGAATTCCCAATTTTTCGGAAGGGCCTCCAACAATGGTATTGACAACAACAATGGTATCTTCTAAAATGTTAAATTGTATACCAACACCGTCGAAATTTCCAACGAGAGGCTCCTCCATTTCTTTCAACTCTTCTTTGGAAATATAAACTGAATGCGGATCGAGTTCTTTTAACATGGCTCGAATTCCTTCTTCTACGATTTTATGCGAACTCACCGTATCGACGTAATTATTGTTTAAGTAATACAATAGATAATCGAGCTTTTCGGTTTCTTTATTAGCTGTTCGTTGAGCTAGAGCTGACAAAGAGAAAAAAGCAAATGCGATGAGAGAAAGGAATTTAATATTCATGCTAGGCTTATGTATTAATGCAAATAAAGAGAATTGATTGAAACAACAAACGTAATGATTGCAAGAAGATTTTATTCAGTTAAAAAAAAACCTCCGCTTAAGAGCGGAGGTTTTAAAGGCAAAGATGTTCAAGAATGATATCAGATTAGATCTTTTTCACGTTGATTGCATTCAAACCTTTGCGGCCTTCGATTACGTCGAAAGAAACATTGTCTCCTTCGTTAACTTGATCAATTAGACCTGTTACATGAACAAAAACCTCTTGGTCGGAATTGTCCACTTTAACGAAACCGAAACCTTTGGTTGCGTTAAAGAATTTGATAGTACCTGTTTTCATTAAAATAAATTGTTGATGCGATAAAAATACAAGAAACCTTGAATGCTTCGGCATCCATATTAAAAAAAATATTTAGGACGAATAATTTAATATAAATCATTCATTGATTGAAACTTACCATGGAAATAATTCAATCATTTTTATTTAAAGACATCAATATCAAGAAAACTTGAGATAAAAAATATACTTGTTTCGATGACAATTAAATGCGTTCAACAAAAAAATCAATTGATTCAAAATCAAGTTATAAACACATCAAGTAAAATTATACTGATTGATTTTTACTTGCCTTTTTACTGCCATCATACATTTCATAACGAACTAAGCGGCACTCAAGTGGCCCATTAAACAACTTGATTTTACGAGATGGACGAAGTCCAATTTTATTCAATGCTTCTTGGTTTGAAGTAAAAATCCAAGCTTCAGAACCGCCGTAAGTATGTTTGAGCGTACTTCCAATCATGCTGTAAAGTGCATCAATGTCTTCGGGCTGCATGCGTTCTCCATAAGGTGGATTTAAAAACAAAAAAGAACGTTTCCCCGGATTGACGTGTTTTTCGAATGGCAAATTCTCAAATTGAATATCCCCTTCAACACCGGCTTCACGGGCATTTTCACGAGCCAATTCAACGGCAGCAAAACTTCTGTCACTTGCTTTTATTGAAACAGGAAATTCCGTTATTTTCTTATTCAAGCTTTCCAAAATAGTATCGAAGAGTTCTTGATCAAAATCTTTCCAATGTTCAAAGGCAAATCCTGGACGAAAAATTCCCGGAGGAATGTTGTTCGCTATTAATGCTGCTTCAATCGAGAAAGTTCCAGACCCACACATTGGATCAATCAAGGGAAAATGATACGACCAATTGCTCATCAATAAAATTCCAGCAGCCATCACTTCACTTAGTGGTGCTTTCACTTGTTCTTTTCTATAACCTCGACGATGCAAACTAGAACCAGAACTATCCAAATAAATAGTCACTTCTTGATCACGCACATAGATACTTATAAATATGTTCGGTTCTTTGGAATCGATAAATGGACGGCGACCCACCTCTTTTCGAAAGCTATCGGCAATAGCATCTTTAGCTAATTGACTCACGAACATGCTATTGGTAAACATCTCACTAAATAGCAAGGAATCAATAATCATGGTTTTATCTACATCAAAATACACATTCCAATCAATGTCGAAAATGGCTTTGTAGAAATCGTCGTTCGACTTAAAACTAAACTTATGTATTGGTTTAAGAACTCTCAAACCTGTTCTTAATGCCAGATTCAGCTTGTATAAAAAACCTTGATCACCTTTGCAGCTAACAGCCCTTACCATTCGTTCTACCTCGGCTCCTCCTAAATTTCGCACTTCCGATTCAAGAACTTCTTCCAAACCGGCATACGTACGTATGAGGATTTCGTGTTGTTGTAATTCCATTGTATTAAAATATAATTTTATTCTATTGTTTTTCAGTTATTTAACTCCAATCGCCCTAGTTTTGTTTAACATTGCATCACTTTAAGTAAACAATATTTCATTGTCGATGTTTGAATACGCAATGTTAAACCAATTAAACAATTCAAAACTCATGAAAAAAATTTTTACGCTATTAACAGCTTCTTTTATGACTTTAGCTGTCAATGCACAAACTGTTGTAGACATTATTGTCGGAAGCCCTGATCACAACACATTAGAAGCAGCAGTAATTGCAGCCAACCTACAAGGCACATTATCTGGTCCTGGACCATTCACCGTTTTTGCTCCAACAGATGCAGCTTTCGCAGCTTTACCTGCGGGAACAGTTGACGCTCTATTAGCTGACATCCCAGCTTTAACGAATATTTTAACATATCACGCAGTTGGAGCTACAGCATTGTCAACAGGTTTGACTAATGGTCAACTCGTTACAACTCTTCAGGGTCAAAAAGTTACGGTTACAATTAATAACGGAAATGTGTTTATTAACAACGCACAAGTAACTGTTGCTGATATCGTTGCTACAAACGGTGTTGTTCATGTTATTGACGCAGTTTTACTTCCTCCTACTGGATCAGTGGTTGATGTTGTTGTTAACAGCCCAAATCATACAACACTTGAAGCAGCTGTTATTGCAGCTGGTCTTGCTGGAACATTGTCTGGAACGGGTCCATTCACGATTTTTGCTCCAACCGATGCAGCATTTGCAGCTTTACCTGCTGGAACTATTGATGCTTTATTAGCTGACATTCCTGCTCTTACTAATATCTTGACTTACCATGCTGTTGCTGGTTCTGCTTTTTCTGCAGGTTTAAACAATGGGCAAATGATTACGACTGTTCAAGGTCAAAAAGTTACCGTTACAATTAACAACGGAAATGTGTTTATCAATAACACACAAGTTACTGTAGCAGATATCGTTGCTACAAACGGTGTTGTTCATGTTATTGATGCAGTTTTACTTCCTCCAACAGGAACTGTGGTAGATGTTATTGTTAACAGCCCTAATCACACAATTCTTGAAGCGGCTGTTATTGCAGCAGGTCTTGATGGAACATTATCTGGAACGGGGCCATTCACAGTATTCGCTCCAACAGATGCTGCTTTTGAGGCATTACCTTCTGGAACTGTTGAAGCATTATTGGCTGATATTCCTGCACTTACTAATATTTTGACTTACCATGCTGTTGCTGGTTCTGCTTTTTCTGCAGGATTGAACAACGGGCAAATGATTATGACCGTTCAAGGACAAGACGTTACAGTTACCTTTGATAATGGAAACGTTTTTATTAACGATGCACAAGTTACTGTAGCAGACATTGTAGCTACAAACGGTGTAGTTCATGTGATTGACGCAGTTTTAATTCCAGCTGCAGTTCCAAACGGAACAGTTGTAGATATTATTGTAAACAGCCCTGATCATACAACACTTGAAGCAGCTGTTATTGCAGCGGGTCTTGCTGGTACTTTATCTGGAACTGGTCCATTCACAATCTTTGCTCCAACTGATGCAGCATTTGCAGCTCTACCTGCTGGAACTATTGATGCACTATTAGCTGACATTCCTGCTTTAACAAATATCTTAACATATCACGCTGTTGCAGGTTCTGCTTTATCTACAGATTTGAGCAATGGTCAAATGATTATGACAATTCAAGGGCAAGATGTTACAGTTACTATTGATAATGGGAACGTATTCATTAATAATGCTCAGGTTACAGTTGCTGATATTATAGCTACAAACGGTGTTGTTCACGTAATTGATGCAGTACTTATTCCTGAAGAAGTTGTAAGCAATGGAACTGTAGTTGACATCATTGTTAACAGCCCTGAACATACAACGCTAGAAACTGCAGTTATTGCTGCTGGTCTTGCTGGAACATTATCTGGAACTGGTCCATTCACTGTATTCGCTCCAACAGATGCTGCTTTTGCCGCTGTTCCTACATCTACTTTAAATGCTTTATTGGCCGATCCAAACGGATTACTTACAGATGTGTTGTTACACCATGTTGTTGGTGCAGCTGCTTTTTCAGGTGATTTATCAAACGGTCAACAAGTTACTACTCTATTCGGAGACAATTTGTTAATTGGAATAAACAATGGAATCGTATCTATTGATAATGCAACAGTAATTGTTGCAGATATCGAAGCTACAAATGGTGTTGTTCACGTTATTGATGCTGTTTTAGTTCCTTTAACTTTAGGATTAGATAATGTCAATAATTCTACAATTGGAGTTTATCCAAATCCAGTTTCTGATTTACTTCGTTTCAATTTAGGGCAAACTTCTACGAATGCTTCATACCAAGTATTCAATCAAACAGGCGCTTTAGTTCTTTCTGGTAATTTCAATTCAACTTCTACTTCTATATCGGTTGAAGATTTACAATCAGGATTATACACTGTTAGTGTTTTAGAAAATAACAAAATGAGTTCTATTCGTTTTGTGAAAAAGTAAATTCGAATCACAAACCACCCAAAAGAGCTGCTCCAAAAGAGCAGCTTTTTTTTTGCAGTATGAGCATTCAATAAAATTCGTTGATTGTAATTTAAAAACAATTGCTTGTTGTACTTTTGCTGCAATGGAAGAAATTCAACGGGAAGAGTGGTTCAAGGAGTGGTTCAATTCTCCTTATTATCATTTGCTTTATGCGAATAGAGATGCACAAGAAGCGACATTCTTTTTGGATCACCTTATCTCATACCTTAATCCTAAAAAGGAGTCGTTCATGCTCGACCTTGCTTGTGGACGAGGCCGACACGCAGTATATTTAAACAGTAAAGGGTTTGATGTAACTGGAGTAGATCTTTCTAAAGAGAGCATCCGATTTGCAAGTAAACATGAAAAAATCGACTTGCAATTTTTCGAACATGACATGCGGCAATTGCTTGCTACCAATGCGTTCGATTATATTTTCAATTTATTTACGAGCTTTGGGTATTTCGATTACGAATCAGATAATTTACGCGTGGTGAGAAATATCGCGCAATCGCTTCGAAAAGGCGGAATACTGATTCTTGATTTCTTGAATGTGGAGAAAATTCGATCGAAAGGATTTGTTGATGAAGAAAAATATATTGAAGGAATTCACTTTCATATTCACCGCGAAATTAATGGCAATAAAGTAGTCAAATCGATCTCTTTCAATGATCAGAATCATGATTATTTGTTTGAAGAGAAAGTCATGTTGCTAACACAAAGTGATTTCGAAAACTATTTTAAGGCATGTGGACTTGAAGTAAAAGCTGTATTTGGAAATTATCAATTGGATTCTTTCAATCTTCTTGAATCGGATCGTTTAATTTATTACGTCCAGAAACCATGAGCATTCTCTTGAAAATTGCCATTCTCATTGGCTCAGTTCTTTTATGCGGTGGATTGGTTTTGATATTCCAAATTCGGAGCAGTAAATCCATCAAGTTATTGCTTTCCTATAGTGGCGCATTTATTTTGGCTCTCTGTGTCTTTCATCTATTGCCAGAGGTCTATGAAGGCATCTCAAATCCCATTTTAAGCGGCTGCCTCATTTTAGGAGGCTTCCTGATTCAGTTGCTCCTCGATTATATTTCGGGAGGAATTGAACATGGACACATTCATCTTCCCGAAGAGAGTAAATCACATCATCATAACCACGAACATCATAATCACTCTCACGATTATCATCCCGTTATGAAATCGCCTTGGTTATTGATGACCGGTTTGTGTATACATGCATTGATTGAAGGAATTCCGCTACTTTATGGCAAAACAGGTGATGAGCTTTTCATGGCTATCATTTTTCATAATATCCCAATATCGGTTATGCTCATGACATTGTTTTTAATGTCAGGTCAGAGTGCTCTTAAAAGCATGCTGGCGTTATTCATCTTTTCTCTGATGACTCCCATCGGTGCCTTACTCACATCATATATTTTCCCATCTGCATTAGACATTAATGGTCTATTCGGATTTGGCGCACTGGCTGTTGTAATTGGTATTTTCTTGCATATCAGCACAACCATCTTATTCGAAAACGACGAGCATCACCGATTCAATATCATTAAACTTATCACGATTCTTGTAGGTTTTGCAAGCGCTTTTTTAATCGGATAAACAATTCTAATAAAATCGTGTTTCCTCTGTTCGGAATGATTAATTTCGCATCATAATATAAACTCAAATCTAATAACATACAATGTCAGTACTTGTTGGTAAACTTGCACCTGCCTTTACAGCAAAAGCAATCGTAAACGGAGGAGAATTCGTAAATGAATTTTCACTTGAACAATATCTTGGAAACAAACATGTGGTATTTTTCTTTTATCCAAAAGATTTCACGTTTGTTTGTCCTACCGAACTTCATGCATTTCAGGAAAAACTTGCTGAATTCGAAGCACGTAATGTAGCCGTAGTTGGATGTTCAACCGATACAGAACAATCACATTGGGGATGGCTTCAAGTTCCAAAAGCAAAAGGTGGGATTGAAGGAGTTAAATATCCACTTGTTGCCGATACAGCAAAAACAATTTCAATGAATTTTGGAGTTTTGTTTGGTGATTACGACTTCAACGAAGATGGTGAAATGATTTCTACAGGACCAATGATTGCCTTCCGTGGATTATTTTTAATTGACAAAGACGGAATTGTTCGTCATCAAATTGTGAACGATTTCCCACTTGGAAGAAGCGTTGACGAAGCACTTCGCATGGTAGATGCACTTCAGTTTTTTGAGGAAAACGGTGAAGTTTGTCCTGCAAACTGGAGAAAAGGAGATGCTACATTAAAAGAAAATCATGATAGCGTTGCTAGCTATTTAGCAAACCACTAATAGGATTTTATAAAAAAATCCCTGCCAATGTGCGGGGATTTTTTGTTTTATGCCCATTTGAATGAAAGGGTATTGTAGTTTTGCACAAACATACGTCTGAGTATTTTCAGCATTAAAATTAAAGCGTGGCCGATTCGAATTTTGTTGATTATGTAAAAATCTGTTGCCGCTCCGGAAAAGGAGGAGGCGGATCTATTCACTTACACCGCGATAGAAACACGGCGAAAGGTGGCCCCGATGGTGGTGATGGAGGACGTGGAGGACACATCATTTTACGAGGAAGCTCTAATGTTTGGACACTAATCCATTTAAAGTACAGAAAGCATGTTATTGCTGAACCTGGTGGAAAAGGTAGTAGTGCGCTTAAACATGGTAAAGACGGTGAAGACATTATTTTGGAGGTGCCTTTAGGAACCGTTGCCCGTGATGCTGAAACAGGAGAAGTGCATTTCGAAATTACAGAAGAAGGCGAAGAACGCATTTTAGTGAAAGGCGGTAGAGGCGGATTAGGGAACTTCCATTTCAAATCACCTACCTTGCAAACACCTCGATTTGCTCAACCTGGCGAAGACGGTGAAGAATCTTGGAAGGTTTTGGAATTGAAAGTGCTTGCCGATGTTGGCTTGGTTGGATTCCCCAATGCAGGAAAATCGACATTACTTTCGAAACTTTCGGCGGCCAAACCCGAAATTGCCAATTATCCTTTTACAACACTTGTTCCCAATTTAGGGATTGTGGCTTACCGCGATTACAAATCGTTTGTGATGGCCGATATACCCGGAATTATTGAAGGTGCTAGCGAAGGGAAAGGCTTGGGACTTCGTTTTCTGCGGCATATAGAACGAAATTCGGTTTTATTGTTTCTCGTTCCAGCCGATGCTAACAACATTAAACAAGAATTTGATGTTCTTTTAAACGAATTGCAAGAATACAATCCAGAGCTTCTCGATAAGGAACGACTTTTAGCCATTAGTAAAAGTGATTTATTGGACGATGAGTTGAAAGACGCTTTAAAAGCCGAACTCCCCGAGAACGTTCCATTTGTTTTTATGTCATCGCATACAGGTGTTGGCTTAGTTGAATTAAAAGACATGATTTGGAGATCACTCAATAAATAGGCATGCAGGTGATTGGAGCGGACTATGAATTATTTTCAGCTATCAACGGATTTCATTCAGTTCCGCTTGACAGTTTTATGGAAACAATAAGTTCGCGTGTAACAGCCATACCCATGTATGTATTGATGGCCCTGCTCCTCTTTAAAAAATACCGAAATCAATTTTGGTGGATTTTGGGTTCTGTTATTCTGCTTATTTTAATTAGTGATCAAGTTTCGGTGGCCGTAAAATTTACTGTGGAGCGCCTTCGTCCTTGTCACGACAATTTATTGAGCAATACAATTCATTTAGTGAACAACAAATGCGGAGGGCAATTCGGATTTTATTCTTCCCATGCGAGTAACACCGCTGCGCTGAGTATTTTTTTGATGCAATTCTCTCGAAATAAAATTGTGCATACTATACTCATAACTTGGGTGTTTTTAGTTGGATACAGCCGAATTTATTTGGGTGCACATTTTCCAAGTGATGTTTTAATGGGCTGGATTACCGGTGGATTTTTCGGTTGGACTATCGCCCTCTTTTCCTTGAAATATTTACCCATTAAATATTCCAAATAAAACATGAACCTCAATAATTTCTTGTGGGTATTTTTGGGAGGCGGATTGGGATCTGCAATTCGGTTTCTATTTTCGCAATGGATTTTAAAATCTGAACAGGATGGAATTCCATTGGCAACCTTATTGGCAAATGTGCTTGCATGTATGATTATGGCGTTGACATTTCGCTTCCTCTCCCCTCTTTCTGAAACCGCGCGCTTATTTGTATTTGTTGGTTTTTGTGGTGGATTAAGCACATTCTCAACCTTCAGTTTGGAAACCATTTCCATGATAAGATGCGGACAATTGTCCTGGGCAATTGGCAATATTTTGCTGAATGTGTTTTTATGTTTGGGCATTTTATTTTTTACGATTCGCAAATAAATCTATCTCATGTTGCAGCGTTTTCTAAATGTGAGTATGTTGATTTTGCTGATTGTAACAGGATTTCTCATTTACGCCTGTAGAAATATCCAGTTCGATTACAACTTCGAGCATTTCTTTCCAGTTGAAAGTGACGATGCTGCATATTACTACAATTTCCGAGATCAGTTTGAGTCGGACAATGCCTTTTTTCTGATTGGAATAGAACATGATAAAAGTATTTTCGATAGTACATTTCTCAATGAAATAGAGCACTTGAGAAAGGACTTAAAATCGATTAACTATGTAATTTCTGCAAGTGCTATTACAAACATTAGTACTCCGGTAGTTAATTCATTCGGAGTTGTCGAAATTCCGTTAGTTGATTTAAAGCATCCTGAAAATTTACAAGCAGACTCAACCAGAATTTTTAGCATACCAACTTACCAAGGAAATCTAATTTCAGCTAATGGTAAACATTTAGCCATATACATTCGGCACAAGGATATGTTACCCAAAGCATCGGCCGATAGCTTGTTGCAATCAATTCAAACACGATTAAATAACTTCCCTCATCCAACTCATATTACGGGGAAAGTACTTTCCGAAAGCACATACCTTCATAAAACACAATGGGAATTATTGCTTTTTATGTCAGTTTCGTTTGTGTTAGTTACCTTTTTTCTTTGGCTAACATTCCGAAATTTCTGGGGTGTCATTGTTCCGCTCTCAGTTGTTGTGCTTTCCATCATCTGGACCATTGGAATTATGGCCGTTACGGGAAAGGCGATCGATATCATGATAATACTTGTGCCTTGCATTTTGTTTGTGGTGGGTATGTCGGATGTGATTCATATTTCGAGTCAGTTCTATGAGAAAATTGAAGCAGGATTTAACAAAGTGGACTCTATCCGAATTGCGCTAAAGGAAGTAGGATTTGCCACATTTTTAACTTGCATTAGCACAGCCGTTGCATTCTTAACTTTAAACACGACATCCATTCAACCCATTCGCGATTTCGGAACCTATACGGCTATTGGTGTTGTGATTGCCTATGTGTTCTCTATGACTTTGCTTCCATTTATTCTATTGCGTGTTAAAAATCCTGATCGCTTTCGAGTCCATGCATCCCAAGTAAAATGGGATAAAGGATTACGAAAATTGCTAAGAATTGTGTTTAAAAACCCTCGGAAGATATTGATCGGTGCTTCCGTTTTATTGGGAATTTCAGTTATTGGAATTTCTAGAATCGAAGTCAATAATTCGATATTAGATGATTTGGATGAACAAGATCCAATCAAGAAAGACTTTGTGTATTTCGATACGTATTTTTCGGGAGTGCGGGGATTTGAAATGGCGATTAGTTCTATCGATAAAAACACAACACTTTTGAATTGGGATGCAATTCAAGAAATGCAAAAACTAGAAAACTATCTAGAAAACACTTACAAAGTGGGTTCAATCATTTCACCCTTAGGAATTATCAAAGGATTTAATCAGGCAATGCACGATGGAGATCCAATATGGTATCGAATCCCTGATAATTCAAACGATTTTAACATAATCGTTCAAAAGTTAAAACCCTTTCTCAAGAAAAAAGAAGTGCGTTTACTCATTGGAAATAATGGAGCAATTGGTCGATTAACCGGTCGAATTAAAGAAAAGGGTAGCAAAGCCGTTGGGATAAAAAATAAGTCACTCGATAATTTTATTCAAAAATCTAGTTTTAAACACATCCAAACTCGCGTAACGGGATCATCCGATTTAATTGACAAAAGCAATTCCTATTTAACCGAAAATATGTTGTTGGGATTGAGTTTAGATATTGCTGTATTGATGTTGATTATAGGACTCATATTCCGCTCATGGCGTATGATGTTACTTTCTGTTTTGCCGAACATTCTTCCTCTTTGTTTGATTGCCGGATTAATGGGATTGGTAGGTATAGAAATGAAAGTAACTATATCAATAATCTTCTCCATTGCATTTGGGATTGCCGTCGACGATACATTGCATTTGTTAAGTCGATTAAAAGTAGAACTTTCAAAAGGGAGCAATTTACCGATGGCTATTCGTGTAACTTATTTTTCAACAGGTAAAGCCATGATTTTAACCGCCATGGTAATAGCTGCAGGGTTTGCAACGTTGATGCTGAGTGATTTCAAAAGCACCTTTTATGTGGGTATGATGATTTCGCTCACCTTGATTTTTGCTTTGATTTCCGAATTGGTATTGATGCCGATATTGTTGCTCATGTTTTACGGCAAGAAATCGTCTAAAAAATTGAATGAATCCAATTAAGTTTGATTTGTTTTTCCAAACTAGCAATTTTCAGCTTGATGAAAATTATTCAGCCAATTTTTATTGAATGTTATTGTTTTTATATCAAACATTCTATATTTGTAGCCGAAGAAAAAAACTACACTTTATGAAAAAAATATTTTTTACTGCGCTTCTTGCGCTTGCATTT
>JBIPLZ010000277.1:0-3661 GCA_044369395.1 Flavobacteriales bacterium
AGTCGATATATTGGGACCAACGAAAAAACGAACATTACTTGAAAATTTCCTTTGGGGTTTTAAAAGTCTTAGTCCGAAAATAATTGGAACATTTATCTTATTTGCTGATATTTCTCCAACACCCTCAATTTTTAATTTTTTAGAGGAGTAATTAATCCCTGGTTGAAAATAAAACTTATTCCCTAATTGAGCATCTAATCCAATACTTAAACCTGTAGAACCTTTTATTTGGCCATGAATGGTCTCAAAATCTATTTTTTGTGCATTAATTCCTAGATGACCACGAATTGATAATTGCGCCAAACAATTAAAACTAATTATCAAACATGCTAACGTTAAAAAAAATACTTTTCTCATCATGGAATGTTTAGAAATAAAAATTTTTTAAAATAAAAGTAATTTCATGTCACAATTAGTTTTATTTATTTTTCTTGCTTTTTTTAGGAATTAACTTTGGAGTTACATCTTTTACAGTATTTGTTTTAGATGCATCATCATCAATTATTTGCTCTTCTACTGTGGCAAAATCAATGGCATTTAAATCAATTTTACGAATTTGTCTGTTCCACATGGTGTGGTAGTAATACACTTTATTTTTCAGATCTGAGGAAGAAGTAACCTGTGTTGCACTTACAATATCAGAGGGCAAATGATCTTTAGGCACTTGTGCACCAAGTGGAATATTGAAATTGTCTAAAATTCTAAACGATTCAAACACCGCATCAAGACATGTTTCTAATGGCCTACACGATGCAGTAAAAGCAGCTGCTCTTACAAATCTTGATGGAGGTGTAAAGTCGCCCGGCAAACCAATTAAACCTGAACCTCCACCTATCGGCTTGAGTGTATATGGTTCGAATGTCATTGCATTATTAGGAGCTGTTGAAAGATTGAGATAGTTCCGTTGATTAATTAAGTGCCAATCATACGTGGGTGAATTTGTAATTACACCGATGTAAGGATCGTAAACCTTCACTTCTCCTTTGTTTACGATTTCTATTATTTTACTGTTTCCACTTGGATCAACTATTTTGTAATGAAATGGTAAAGCGGCACCGCCAAAATCTTTATTATCCACATTTACAACAAGAACTGAATTAAGATTTGCAACAATTTCATCTACTGACTTGAATGACGACAACATCCATTGCATTAAATCACCTACACTCATAGAATTATCTGCTTTTGCTGGATTGTAAATACCATATTCAGCATAATCGGGCAAATAATAAACTCCAACATATAGACCTTCCTCATTCATTCCATCCGGCCCATAAGGTTGCCCATAAGCAGTCAAGGTAACGAAACCATATTTCCCATCCCAGCGTTTTCCATTATTGCCTTCAGGTGTTTGACCAACAAATTTTTTATTGCGAGGTACAACCAAAATTTGATTATGTTGTGCATCATTTAGAGCCCACTCTACAGTACGAGCAACAACAACACCTCCATCTTTTGATTTGAGAGTGATTCCAGTGCAGGGTATCGCATTAGAACTTAGTAATGCAAAAGCAAGAGTTAGTGCAATTATTTTATTTAGTATTGTTCTCATTGATTAAAATTTAATTGTTAAATTGACTTGTCTTTTTTATTCAGGAAATAATACCCAACACAAAGAGATAGTATTAAAATAGATATTCCAAAAAGCAAATGGTATTCAGAATACTTGATATCTAGCGTAATTAATTTTCTTATGATGGCAGTTATTGCTATTAATAAAATCAATTTTACCTTACTTAAAATATCGCTATGATGATTTTTAAAAGTTTCTAGTATTTCAAGTGTAATGATGATATTGAAGAAAATCGGAACTCCTGAAAGCCCCAATGGCTTCAAATCATTAAATGAAAAATTGCGAATTTCTCGATAAAAAACAAAAGCCAAATCAATGACTTCGATGACAATAAAAAGTATAGCCAGAACTGATAAAATCAAATAAATGATATCCTCTGTTTTATTAATAAGTTTGTCTTTATTCATTAGTCTGTTCTTACGCCAATAATAAAACTATTTATTATGTAAGCCAAATTTATTTTATTCTAAACAACTTAAATACGCTCTTTCTAATTTCATCTAATTTTTCAATTGATTCATTGAATGATGGATTTTTATAGTCCGTTTGATAATCATCAAGAACTCCATACTGCATAGGGTAAATAATAATGAAACTCTTACTTAAAAATTTATTGGTAAGAAGTTTATTAAATTGGGACATTAATGGGTGGTATGAAGTTTTGTTTCTCCTGCTCATGATGATTACAAAGTTATCATCAACCTTCCCTTCATTCAGAATATTTTCGATTTTATTCCAATCTTCAAAAGATTCAAAGGAACAGTCTATTGGGTGTTTAGTTTGAATTTCAGAAATGATTTTTGCAGATGAAGGAGATGTGTAAAAAACCACTTCGCACCCAGAGTTTTTCGCAATATTCCAAATTTTAATTATCCAAAAGGGGAAGCCCAATTCTTTTTCAGCATTTTTGGGGACTATAACAATATGGCGTTTTATTGTACCAAGCGGTTGTGTTGAATTAAAAAGTAAAGTGGTTACATTCGATTTTACCAAAATACCATCAGAGATATTTTTTTCAAATGCGTCAGAAATTCCTTTGTTTTGATCGATACCTAAAATTAAATCAGTGATTTTATGTTCTTTAATTACATTCGAAATTCCATTAACAACACTATCGTCGTATCGAATCAATTCATGTAAAACGGAGTCTGTTGCTGATGCAGATATTGCTGCCTGACCTAGAATTTTCTTAAGTTTTTTTTCGTCATCCACATTTTTATCAAGAGTGGCAATAATTCCTAGTCCATAAAAACCACGATTGTTTTTCTTCGACTTTGCCAGAATTCCTAATTCTAAAAGTCCATCAGTTAATTCGCTATTGTTTATGGGCATGAGTATTTTCTCAACCGAATCTTCATGTTCATCCATATTTTCACTTTCTGCTAGTGCCAAATTGCTAGCCCCCTTCTGAGCAACAAATGATGCAATTGTACAGGTGAAAAGGATCATTAAAATCGTCCCATTTAAAATATTTTCGCTTAAGAGGCGAATAGGCTCACCAGAAGCTGTTTGTCCTATAATAATGTTATAACCAACTAAAACTGCGGCCAAGGTTGCAGCGGCTTGAGCATTACTTAAACCGAATATCAATTTACGTTGATCAGCCGAAAACCGAAATGTTTTTTGAGTTAGCCAAGCGGCCAAAAATTTCGAAATGCTTGCTGCTCCAATCATAACACCAGCAACTTTCAAGGTTTCCAAATCCTTGAAAAATGCTCGATAATCTATAAGCATACCGACACCAATCAGGAAGAAAGGAATAAAAATGGCATTCCCCACGAATTCGATTCTATTCATTAATGCAGATGTGTGAGGAATTAATTTATTAAGAGCCAAACCTGTTAAAAAGGCACCAATAATCGGCTCTAATCCAGCTATCTCAGCTAATATAGCGCCGATATACATCATCAACAAAACAAATATGAATTGAGTAACATTATCATCAAATTTCTTTAAGAACCATCTCCCAACAAGAGGAAATACAAATAAAACAATCAAACCAAAAACAACGATAGATGAGGAAAGGCGTATCCAAAACTCACTACTAACAGCGCCTTCCGTCATTCCAACAACTATAGCTAATACAAG
>JBIPLZ010000023.1:0-12705 GCA_044369395.1 Flavobacteriales bacterium
ACTTTCATCGTTCACTTGTTGAATCAACAGGCGACTTTGAAGATGCCATTTGCGCAAGTTAATTTGTTGAGTTAATTGCGCCGAAAGTACATTCAAGGATTTGTCACTTTGAATTGGGCGACCAGTTTGAGCAAGTAGGACCCAATTTCCAATTATTTGATTGCTAATACGGAGATGAAGGTTTAACTTTTTAACTTCCATCTCACCAAAAATGCGGCTAATTGAAATTTTTTGGAATGAGGTATCCCAACTTCCAAAATTGGAAGCGAAATGCTGGAGCAGGTAAACTGCTTCTTGGCTCATGTTTTCCATGCCCACATTTATTCTCAACCCTTTGGATGGCTTTACTTCCAGAGAAGTAGAAATCGAAATGTCGCCAGCGTTAAATCCAGAAACAAAGGACTCGGCATTAGCATGAATTTTCAAAGAGGGGCGAATGTGGTAGACGAACTTTCCTCCTACGCTCTGATTCAAGGTTTTCAAATTGAAGTCATTCCCGTTAACCTTTGGATCCAACCATACGTCAACCGCTTGTTGTTTTAAAAACGCTTTCGCTTCCCAATGCATTTTCTTTGATGTGTCGGGATGCGTACTGAGTTTTAGTAAGGCAATTTCATTCTCCCATTGGGTGTTGTAATAATCTGCAAATGTCCGAGCTGAATCAGCAATGGTTGAATAAAATGAGTTTATAGGATTTTCATCATCGTAAGAATGTCGGTTGAAATTGTATTGTACGGTATGTTGCAATCGAACAATTGCTCCGGCTTTTCTATTTCCGCTTGAATCAGATGATGGTCGAATTAGATCGAAGGTTTGTCTCAATAAAAACCCATTTCGGAAGACTTTGTTCCGCGCTTTTTCAAGGTTTATGGGATAAAGCTGACGGTTGGTTTCGGTATTAGTTTGAAAGAGTGAATCACCTGATGCAGTTATTCCACCATTTTCGAACGATGCGCCTTTGTGATACACAATTCCTGCAAATGCTTGATAGCGTTCGGAACCCGGTCTAAACCAAAAGTTAAATCGCAATGCTGAATGCGCTGTAGCTTGCCGAACGTATGAGCCTTCAGAATTTACCCGTTGGAACTCAACTCCAAAATTGAATGCCTTTCCAATGTTTTGTGTGTGACGAATTCTGAAAAACGCTTCTTTCTTTCCGCCTTGAGTATAAGATGCTTCAGTAAAAGGCGATTGTGCGTCGTAGAATTGAATATTCTTTAGTTCGAATGTATAAGGCAGAAATGTGCTGAAACCCCAATTGAAACCCCCGTTAAAAGCAGGTTGGAAGTTCAAATCTTGAATGGCTGTTCCATTATTCCCTAATGAGCTGTTTATAAGTTGACTTCGGTAAACTGGCAAGTAAAATTGTACCCGATCGAGCGAGTAATCCATCTTGCTCATATGCCTATTTCCCGATTCGGAAGCTTCTAAACCGATAAAATCAACCCGCGATTTGTCACGCCCGATGGTTGAGGAGTCAACCTTTAATAGATTCGTTTGTTTCGGCGCCTCATTGGTAATAGTTTGTGCTTCGGCAAACGAAAAATTAAGGATGAAAAGTAAAATGGAAAATCGGTATAACATTGCGTCAAAAGTAGCAGTTTTATAACAATTGTTTCACAGATTTTTAGCAGTTAATAAACATTGGAATTCATCTAAAATTTGTAAATGTGTTTATCATTGAGATTCTTGGTTTATCTTTACCCTCCCAAAATTAGCTTCAGATATGTACAGACCACATCGAAATCTAGTCACTTTGGGGGAGTTTATCATTGAGCGTCAGGCAGATTTTCCTTACGCGAAAGGTGAACTTTCCAGCTTGTTGAGCGACATAAGTATTGCAGCGAAAATTGTGAACCGCGAAGTGAATAAAGCGGGTTTGGTGAATATCCTTGGCGAAGCGGGGTCTGATAATATTCAGGGCGAAAGCCAAAAAAAGTTGGATGTTTATGCCAATGAACAATTTCTCGCAGCTCTAGCTTCTGGCGGAGAATGTGCAGGAGTTGCATCCGAAGAAAACGATGAAATTATTTTATTTGATGGACCTTCCTCTTCAGGAAAGTACATTGTTGCGATGGATCCATTGGATGGTTCATCGAATATCGATGTAAATGTTTCTGTAGGAACAATCTTCTCTATTTACCGCCGTAAAACCAAAAATGGTCCAGCTACCGTTGATGATTTTTTGCAGTTTGGTTCGGATCAAGTGGCTGCTGGATATATTGTGTATGGCTCATCTACGATGTTGGTTTATACAACTGGTAATGGAGTGAATGGCTTTACGCTCGATCCTTCTATCGGGGAATTTTGTTTGTCGCATCCAAACATGCGTATTCCCAAAGGTGGAAACATCTATTCTGTAAATCAGGGGAACTTTGTTCATTTTCCTGAAGGAGTTAAACGGTATATCAAGAATTTACAGATTGACGATAAAGCGAGCAAGAAGCCATATACTTTGCGTTACATCGGATCTTTAGTTAGCGATTTTCACCGCAACTTAATTAAAGGTGGAATTTATATTTATCCAACAACTTTGGCATCTCCCAAAGGAAAATTGCGCTTGATGTACGAAGCGAATCCCATGGCCATGATTATTGAACAGGCTGGAGGAAAAGCAACCGATGGTTTTCAGGACATTCTTGAAATAGAACCAACCGATATTCATCAACGTGTTCCATTATTTGTAGGTTCGGAAGACATGGTGGATGAATCGATGCGTTTCATGCGCGAATACAGCGATGAAAACTTGCAGCCTTCATATGTGAGTAAATAGTTTTACTCAGTCAATCATTTTCGTTTCAATGTAAATCCGGAAGGGATTGATTTAATGTCTGCAATAATGTTTGGCCTTTGCGATTTATTTGACTCCGATTGGGTCGTATTTTTTTATTGATATTTTTTTATAATTATTCGACTCCTTTGGAGTAATGAATTAATTCATTTTCATTTCAAACAAATCCTTTGGGATTTTAAATTAAGAGTGTAAAAAATGAATTGATTAAAATAAATCATTAAAAAGAATGCTATAATTCAATTTGGAGACTTCGAACTATAAATCAGTTCACGCTCATTAATATCGTAAAACCCTAAACAAAATTGAATCACCTTCGTTCGATTCAAACACTAAATAAACAACGATGAAATATTTTTCTATTTTAACCATTACTTCGCTACTTTTTCTTGCTTCTTGCGGCGGCGCTGAAAAAAAGGAAGAAGCTAAAACAACCGATACTGTTGCAACATCATCAGAATCTTCGACACCTGGAATTGCGAACATCACGGTAAAAGTTACAGGTAATACGATGGCTGACATGGCGTATGAGCCTTCGTCTCTCACTGTGAAAGCCGGCGACAAAGTGACGCTAACTCTCGTAAACACAAACACCATGGAAGGTATGTTGCACAATTGGGTTTTAGTGAAATTAGGTTCAGGACAAGAAGTCGCGACGGCATCAATTGCGGCGGGCATGGATAAAAACTATGTGCCTGAAAATAGCAATGTACTTGTTGCTTCGGCTTTAGCAAAACCCAACGAAACCATCAAGCTGGAGTTTGTTGCTCCTGCTGCGGGATCTTATAACTATATTTGCACGTATCCCGGACATTTTCCAAAGATGATTGGTAAATTGTATGTCGAATAATTGAGATTCTTATACTAATTATCGATCCGGTTAATCAACATCTATTTGTTGATTAATCGGATTTTTTATGCTCCTCAAATTCATTTAGCGCTTACCTTTGAAGTATGAATTATTGGGTTGTACTCACTGAAAAATATCCGCTTATCAAGAATAAATATTTTCTTGTGTTGTTGGTTTTTTTGATTTGGGTAACCTTCATCGATAAAAATAACCTCATTTCTCAATACCAAGATCGCCAGGTTTTATATGAATTGGACAAAGAGAAACGCTATTATAAGAGCGAAATTGAAGCCATTCAAGGCAAATTGAATGAATTAAAAACCGATAGCCGCAGCATTGAAAAATTTGCTCGTGAAAAATACCTGATGAAAAAGGAAAACGAGGAAATTTGGTTGGTTGTTGATAAATCGGTCAAGTCTGAGTAAACATATAGATGTTCGTTGGAGGATGAATTTGTTAATTTGTTCTCAAATTAATCAGCCTTTGGAAGCCTTATTTTCTGAATTCAAACACACGCAATTTCAAGATTGGAAAGCCCAGTTATTGATTGATCTCAAGAAAGATTCTGTTGATAATTTGCTAATGACACGTATCGAAGAGCTCGATGTACCGGTATATCTCGAAAGTGAAAATGCACCAACATCTCAATCTATTTCATCACTTCGAAAAGCCCATCATCCCGAGTTTGCATCTGCCAATGATTGGGAAATTTGTGTGAATATCGACACAGCCGATCTAGTTAAAGCCAACAAACAAGCACTTCATGCTCTCGAAAATGGAGCAACAGCCATTCGCTTTACCGGTCATGAAATTAGTAATCAGGAAGAACTGATTTTGGTTCTGCGCAACATTCTGCCCGACATTGCCCGAATCCATTTCGATTGTGGAGAAGCTTCTGCGTCCTTGCTCTTTATGTATCAGGATGAAATTGCCCGACGCAAACTCGATCCTCTGTGCATTCAAGGTTCTGTTTCGCTCGATCCTCTTGGCGATTTTGCGTTTCAAGGGAGTTTTGCATACAGTAAAGAAGAAAGCATGCAATTGCTCAGCGCAAGTGTCGATTTTTCTTCTATCCATCTTCCATTATTCAAAACAATCAACGTAAATGCCTCAACATGGCATAATTCAGGTGCAAGTGCAGTGCAAGAACTCGCCTTGGCCATCTCGGTGATGAACGAATATTTCATAGAACTGAAATCCGATAAAGAGAAAATTGCCCGGGCAATGCAAGTCTCTATGGCTGCTGGTTCGGAGTATTTCCTGCAAATAGCAAAATTCCGAAGCATGCGCATTTTATGGCATATGCTCCTCGAAGGTCATGGTCTAAATGCCGATAGTTTTCCTTTATGGATTTCTTCCGAAACAGCATCTCGCAATAAAACACTTTACGATCCACATAACAATACTTTACGCGCTACCACCGAAGCTATGTCGGCCATCATTGGAGGAAGCGACGAACTGACCATTCATCCTCACGATATGTTTTATAAAATTCCGGATGAATCATCGCAACGAACTGCGCTCAATATTCATCATTTATTGCACGACGAAAGCAATCTCGACAAAGTGCTTGATGTGGCATCGGGTTCATACGTTATCGAACAAATGACATCCGATTTAATCGATAAAGCCTGGAAGCTTTTTTTAACGATTGAAGAAAAAGGGGGATTTGTTGCTGCGCTTCGGGTAGGATTTATTCAAGATCAGCTTGTTCAAAGTCGCGCAGCTATTGAGAAAAATATACGTACACGCAAAAGGTCTTTGGTGGGAGTATCAACTTTCGCGGATGCAAAAGCTTCAGTTCATGTTGAAATTCATTCTCAACGCGATCCTCTTTCTAAATTACCCGAAATTCGTGTAGTAGAGCCATTTCGTGAAGCAACCGTTTTTGAATCCTTAAGGCAAGCGTTCACCTTAGAGAAATCGCCAAGTGTTTTCCTAGCGGTGTTTGGGGATGAACTTAAACGCAATGCACGTGCTGGTTTTGCTGCTGAATTTATGGCTGTTGGTGGATTTGTTTCAACTACTGGTGAAGCGCAAGTCGCGCTCATCGACCAATTACAAAGTGAAGCAGCCTTAAAAGCCCAAGTCATTATTCTATGCTCAGACGATGATGCGTATTTACAGGCAGTCGAAACTCTATTAAAAGATGGTTGGCCTTCAGTACCCGTAATCATAGCCGGAAAACCAAGCAATGCCCAACAACTCGAAGAACTCGGCATTCACGATTTCATATTCATTGGTTGCGACGTAGCCGCTGTATTGGGGAATTTGAGTGAAGAGATTTTACATTAATAAACGATAGCATCAAAACCATGCGTCCCGATTTTTCAAAAATACAAATCCCACATAAAGCAGCTGCTTCTGAAATTGAACGTGAATGGTTCGCTCCCGAAGGAATTTCCGTAAAGCCCATTTACAATGCCAAGGATCTTGCTCAAGTAGAACATCTGAAATTCTCTGCAGGTTTGGCGCCATTTCATCGCGGACCATATACTAGTATGTATGTAACGCGTCCATGGACGATTCGTCAATACGCCGGTTTTTCGACTGCCGAAGAGAGCAATGCCTTTTACCGAAAGAATCTCGCTGCCGGACAAAAAGGACTTTCCGTTGCATTCGATTTAGCCACACATCGTGGTTACGACAGTGATCACGAGCGGGTAGAGGGAGACGTTGGAAAAGCAGGTGTCGCCATTGATTCGGTCGAAGACATGAAGATTTTGTTCGATCAAATTCCACTCAATGAAATGAGTGTTTCGATGACCATGAATGGCGCTGTTTTACCGGTGATGGCCTTTTTCATTGTAGCTGCCGAAGAGCAAGGTGTGGATGAATCGATGTTAAGTGGAACTATTCAGAACGATATCTTGAAAGAGTTCATGGTGCGGAACACGTACATCTATCCGCCTGCTCCAAGTATGCGCATTATCGCCGATATTTTCGCCTACACTTCGAAGCGAATGCCTAAGTTCAATAGCATCAGTATCAGTGGCTACCACATGCACGAAGCTGGCGCCACTGCTGATATTGAGTTGGCTTACACGCTCTGCGATGGCATTGAATATATTCGAACTGGTATTGCAACAGGATTGAAGATCGATGAGTTTGCTCCACGACTTTCCTTTTTCTGGGGAATTGGCATGAATCATTTTATGGAGATTGCCAAAATGCGCGCTGGTCGAATGCTTTGGGCCAAGTTGATTAAAGAATTCAATCCTGAATCGGTGAAGTCTTTGATGTTGCGCACCCATTGTCAAACAAGCGGCTGGAGTTTAACTGAACAAGATCCATATAATAATGTAGCGCGAACAACTATTGAAGCACTTGCTGCTGTATTGGGTGGGACGCAAAGTTTGCATACCAATGCTTTGGACGAAGCCATTGCCTTGCCTACCGATGCTTCGGCGCGAATTGCTCGGAACACTCAGTTGTTTATTCAACAAGAAACGGGCGTTACCAAACTGATTGATCCTTGGGCGGGTTCGTATTATGTGGAAAAGCTCACTTCCGATTTAACACATAGAGCCTGGGAGCTAATCGAAGAAGTGGAAAAATTAGGAGGAATGGCCAAAGCCATTGAAACGGGAATTCCGAAAATGCGCATAGAAGAAGCCGCTGCCAAAAAGCAAGCACGTATCGATGCGGGAACGGAAGTGATTGTTGGTGTGAATAAGTTTCAGGTAGAAGAAGTATCAAATCTCGAAATTCGGGAAGTGGATAATACGCAAGTTCGTTTGCAGCAAATGCAGCGCTTGGAGAATATCAAGAAAACCCGTAATCAACAAGAAGTAGATAAAGCACTTGAAGCCCTCACTGAGGCGGCGAAGAACAATCAAGGCAATTTGTTGGAATTGAGCATTCAGGCTGCGCGGGTTCGTGCTACGTTGGGCGAAATTTCAATGTCACTTGAAAAAGTGTTTGGACGATATCAAGCAACCATCCGAAGTATTTCGGGCGTATATAACAGTGAAGTGAAAAACAATCCACAACTCGAAAAAGCACGCGACATGGCCAACGAATTTGCGGCATTGGCTGGACGTCGCCCACGTATTTTGGTTGCTAAGATGGGCCAAGATGGTCACGATCGTGGTGCCAAAGTAATCAGTACCGGATTTGCCGACATTGGTTTTGATGTGGATATTGGGCCATTGTTTCAAACACCTGCCGAAGTTGCCAAACAAGCATTGGAAAATGATGTCCATATTTTGGGCGTTTCCTCCCTTGCTGGTGGACATAAAACCTTGGTTCCTCAAGTGATTGAAGAATTGAAAAATGCTGGGCGAGCCGATATTTTGGTTGTTGCAGGTGGTGTAATTCCCCAAAAGGACTACGACTATTTATTCGATGCCGGAGTAGCAGCTGTTTTTGGACCCGGAACAAGTATTCCTATAGCAGCCCAAGAGGTTTTAAGTTTGCTTATTGAGGGGTATCGTTAGTAAAAAAATGTCGTTTTGGTTGTAATATTATGTAGTGAAATTGATTAAAATACTGAGAAATCTATCAATTTCAAGCTAGGATTTATAATTTAATTATCAGTTAGTCAATTAGTTAAATATTATTTAAAACTTTAATGTTAACAATGTTGCGTAATTTCATTATGTAAGTATCTTTGAAAAGAATTAATCTAATCTTGCACTTATGAAAAAAACAACTTCTACATTAAATTCAATCTTTCAAAGTGGAAGATTGCTTCAACAAATTGCTAAAACAACTTTTGCTTTAGGGTTATTGGTTTCCGCGCCAAGTTATCTGTCTGCTCAGTCAGTTCCTTGTGGAAATAACAAAGTTTCAAACGGAGATTTTGAAGCAGGTAATACTGGTTTCTTATCTTCATACACGTATACTGCTGACATTGCTGGTAATTCAGAATTAATTCCTGAAAACAGATATTCAGTAGGTACAGACGCAAGCACGTATCACCCACGATTTATTGGAACAGGCCGTACTGGTAGTTTCTTAATCGTTAACGGTAACATTGAAACTGAGAAAGAATTATGGGCACAAAATGTGGACGTAACTGCAGGTAGAGAGTATGTTTTCACAATGTACACTCAAAATATTTACCCAACAAACCCAACTCGTTTCAGCTTTGAAATTACACCAAATGATGGAGTTTCTGGATCGGTAGTATTTGGAACGTATAATCCAGCTGAAGGAAGAAACGGATGGATGGAAGTAACTGCAACTTATACTGCTACTTTCACTGGTTCTGCAAGATTAAGTATTATTGATACTGACTTAACTAAAGTTGGTAATGACTTCGGAATTGATGATATTTCTTTCATCGAAACATGCCCTCCAAGTTGCAGCCCAGTTGAAGTTATTAGCTTCAACCAAGGTCCAAGTAGCGATGGTGTATCACCAGTTGCAGCAGCCAGATCTAACTCATCAGAAGCTTTAGGTGCTCCAGAAAATAGTGATGTTGAAACTTCAGCGGCAAACAACAACTTCGTAACATTAGGTTTTGCAGGTGAAATCGTTTTGAAATTCGCTTATCCAATTAAAAATGGTGATGGTGATGATATCTATGTTGTTGAAACATCTTTCGGAAATCCATCTTGTGCTCGTTACCCTGAGAAAATCAGAGCGTATGCTTCACAAGATAATTGCAACTGGGTGTATTTAGGTGAAGGTTGCCAAAATACATACTTTGATCTTCAAGGTTTAAATTGGGCACAATATGTTAAAATTGTAGACATTACAAACCCAGATGCAGCAGCTTTCAGAAACGCTTTAGTTGATGGATATGACTTAGACGGTGTTGTTTGTTTACATGGTGAAGAATTGAATCCAGTTCCTACAGCTTTAGTAGGTGGTTCAGCTCAAACAGTTGTTGATTATGCTCCAGGATTATGTAAAAACGGAAATGCAGTACCTCCAGCTCGTAGAATTCCTGCTAATGCTCTTGGTACTCCACAAAATAACAATTCAACTAACTTCGTATCTCTTGGTTTCGGTGGTTCTTTGGTTGTTAAATTTGACTATGTGATTTTTAATAATCCAGTTGCTACAGATCTTCGCGTTGTTGAAACATCTTTCGGAAATCCATCATGTGGTTCTTATCCTGAGCGTGCACTAGTTGAAGGTTCATTGGATAATGTAAACTGGACTTCTTTTGGAGAACTTTGTTTAGATGGAGAAGTTGAAATTGGAAACTCACCTATTCAGTATATTCGTATCACGGATCGTTCATCTGCAACTTCTTTCGGTGGTTCTTCAGATGGGTATGATGTTGATGGTATCCTTGTAATCAACCCAACATGTGGTTCAGTTGCTGCTCGTACTGCTGCTGATCAAGTTTTTGATGTTGTTAACGTTCCAAACGAAGAAGTATCGAGCAACTTGTTTCCAAATCCAGCAAGCGACGTGTCTGTCCTTTCAATTGAAGGAACAAATGCAAACGAAACATGGACAGTATCAATTACTGATATCTCTGGACGTGTAATTTCTACAACAACATTTGTATCGAACGAAGGTATTTCAGAACACCGTATTTCTGTATCTGATTTATCTTCTGGCATCTATCAAATTGTTGCAACAAACGGATCAAACAAAATTGTTCAGAAATTAGTTCACTAATATTCTTCAACAATAAGTATGAAAGCCCAGTCGAGCAATCGACTGGGCTTTTTTGTTTTAATTATTTCATATTGATTAATTCGGAACTCAGAAATGTTTTAACATTTGTAGGTAATATTGCATTTGGTAAAATTCAATTGAAAAAATTCCCTATTCAATCCTTGTTGGGTTTGTCATTGTTAATGAACATGCCTTTGCTCTATGAGCCACAGATCATTGCTTCCTATTTAGTTACCAATAATTTGCCGGGAGTTTGGATTGCCTGGAGTGGTATGTTCTCGCTTGCTACCGGACTGATTTTCTTCTCTGGTTTATGGGAGAAATTACCTATTAAAACGGAAAATGATTTTAGCCTTTTTCGTTATTCTGGTTGGTCTGCTCAGGTTCTTGTTGCTTTCCGCGCAGTGTTTTTGGGTGTTTTTATTATCCCATTAATCATGGCTCAATCGCTCGTAGGATTTGCATTTATTGTTTCAATTGGTTTTTCCATTCCAATCAATCATGCCTATATTCTTGTGGGTGTTTTATTAACATGTGCTGCACTATTTAACGATATCCGAAAAAGAATTATGGCGGATGCGATTACTGCGATAGTATTTGTTGGTTTGTTGGGTGTTTTTTGTGTCGGATTGTTTATTGAAAAAGGAAGTCCATGGAGTATAGCTGAAAAAATTTCTTCTGCGGGATTTTCATTGGATTTATTTCCAGCTTCTAGCGATTCAATTAGTTGGGTAAATCTTGCTATGTTACTTTGTTTGCAATGGTGGCTGGCGTCTTTATGCGATTTGCCTGATATGGAAGGGCAGAAATTACTCCATGCACCAGAAAAAAAAGGAGCGCGTCAATTTATGACAGGAATAATATTGTTCATGGTGCTTCAGGTCTTCTTGATGTTTATTCCATTGTATGCAATGGCTGAGCATGCCGCCGATGGTTTGCAAACAGGAGAGAATTTAATTGCAGTTTTTTTACAACAATTGAATGGGTGGGTAAAATGGTCAGGTTTGATCATGTTACTTTTAGCATTTGTTTCTTTGAGTGCCAACTATCAATTGTGGTCATCAAGTATGATTATTGGGCAATTGGAGAAATTGCAGATAAAATCATTAGATAAAAAAATGATTTTTCTTCCACGAATTTGGATGATTATTTTCACGTGGTTAAGTATCTATTTGGCCATACGTTTTGAATCCTTGTTAGGCATTGTTAAACATTTGTTTGTTATATCAGCAGGAGTAGGGCCCGTATTTATTTTAAGATGGTTTTGGAAGAGAATTAATGCTTGGTCTCAGTTAACGGCAATGTTAGCATCGCTTATTTATGCATTTATTTATCATCAATTAATTGAGCATTCTTTTGCATTTAGAAATGTGTTGAATTCACTAAAATCGCAGTTCTTAATGAATGATTATTCCTTGGAATTAATCCTATTAGGAACGCTCGTAAGTGCAACATGGATCCTGGTTACATTTATTACTTCGCCAGTAAATGAAGCACATAGCAATCGTTTTTTTGAAGTTTTGGGGACACATGCGAAAGCAATTTCTAAAATACAATGGCTTCATTGGTTCATTGCTTGTTGCAGTTTTTTCTTCATTAAAATTGGCTGGTGGTCGCTGCTGTGTGGACAATTAATTTCTGGCATCTTGTTCCTGATAATAGCCGGGTTGGGACTGTTAAAGTTGGCATTTTACGTACGAAAACGCGCATGATTTTAACAAGGAAAATGATTGATTTGTTTGAGTGAAAAGTTTTAATGGTGTTTTTGGAAATGCAGATAATCTCTCATAAAAACAATAAAAGATTATTTGGTGAAATTTTCTTTAAAAAAACTTGAATTCTAGATTTAAACTATAAACTAGCGTTTGTCTCTTTGCTGTATGATTCAAGCAAATTCGATAAATAGTCGGGGTGAATTCTCAAATAGCTTCAACAAGTTCGTTTGTATATTAAATCAATAAGTTTCATTTAATTTGAAATGAATTTGTAATCGGAAAGAAAATTTTATATTTGAGTCCTATTCAAAATCCTTTTAATTCTTTATTAGAATTACTAAATGGCTTAAGAATTATTAAAAATTGGAGCAGATACCAAAATTATAAACGGGCGAAAACAGAAAAGCCATAAGAGTATGTATTTGAGTTAAAGTGTAATGGCAAAACTAATAAAGTACGAGTATATCAATGATATCCATGTTTACAAGTGTGATCTGACAGATGAGATGCATCAATTATGGAAAGAAGATGAAGATGCCTTTTGGGTTAAATATGGGATGATTGTTGAAGAAAAAATGGAGTTTTCTCATGATAAAGTAGGTGATCCGAATGATGAATATGAATTAGAAGAAGATTGAATATCTTCTTCTAATAATTAATTTTTATTAATTGAATTTACTGGATCATAAGCCAATAAATACGAGGCGAACCCGAAAAGCTTTATAAATAAGAAAACTATAAACGAGACCATGTTAGAAATTGAAAAC
>JBIPLZ010000278.1:0-3660 GCA_044369395.1 Flavobacteriales bacterium
AAATTTAAAATGTCATTGAATTGAATGCCGCTAAATCGAATGGATGTATCGCTTTGAATGTGTTTGGTGGATTCATTCCAATTTACAAAACCTAAATCTTTTACAAGTTCATGAAACATCCATTTGTTCCGAAAACACTGACGTGCTTCTAAACTTATAGATGCGCCCAAAGATGGCTGATTGCGAAATTTGTTAGATACTCTTTCTGACTGATAAAAATCTCCTTTCCAAGCTAAATCCAAAAAACTTCCTGCCTCTTGGGTGTATAATTTCGCTTCATCTAATTTAATCTGAGTGAAACTTTGCCCTTGAACCAATCCGAAATCCACGCTAAACATGCTGTTCTTATTTCGTTGCATCATGCCTAATTTAAATGTTCTATAGGCAATTGATGTAAAATCGGTATTCCCAAAATCGGCGGTCTTTCCTGCAAATTCTGCATTGCCACTAAAAAGCAAATGAAATAAATCGCTTTTGTATTGTGCTGCAATTAAACGTTGTTGCTCATAGCCAACGCGTAATTGCAAACCTTGCGATTTCCATATACTATCGGGACTGAATGATGCCAAAACTTCCAAGGACATTTCTGCTCCAAAGCGATTTTCAGACTTCAACTTATCATAAGCATTTGCTTTCCTAGATTCGTCTATATACTGCGGAAATAAAAATGCATTACTGAATTGAGTTGGTAAGGAATTGCTTTGAGTAAACGCATGGAAATGTGTTTTGATCATGCCATTACTATCGAAAGTATAAGGCATATCAAAGCGCTTATGCATCGTTTCCAATGTTACATAATCGATTAATATAATATCCGGATAAATGCTGTCAAGTGTTACTTTATTTTGACCTGAAAGTTGCTGCATTGATATAATGAAGCACAATAGACTAATGGCTTGCTTCATAACTTATATTTTTATGCGGTATTTCCCATTCCCAATAAGTTGTAAATGCAATTCGTAATCGGCATACATGGGTAAAATAGTGTCTTCAGGTTGGGTGTTAAGTCGTGCTTTCAAAACAATGTATCGAGCTTGACTAAGGTGCAATTTTAACGTTTCGCTTACGGGCACTTTCAAGGTAGTCTGTTTCGATTGTGTTACCCGAAGAAATTCATTTACTGAAGCTGCTATAATGATCTGATTGCTTAAAAGTGAGTCGATTAGCACCTTGTTCTCATCGAGTAAATAACCTTTAACCAATAAATCAAACGGAAAGCCATTCGTAGCAAGAATCTGAAGGTCACCTGCTAAAACATTTTCTGTCGATGTTGATTCAATGCCTAGAGTTGTTAAAGTATCTGTAAATGTGAGTGCATTCGCTGAAAAGCTAAGCGGTAAGTCCAAGGTTGTTTTTACTCGAACATTACTGTTTTTGTATAAAAAATCATTTCCACTTGAAACATTTCCTAAAGGATTTAACGATGCATTAGCTTCAAATGAAAGGCGATCGGGCAATAATTCAATAAGAGATTTGATGTTAGAGTTACTTGAATTAAAACTGTAATTCTTGTAGGTTGGAGTGTAAGGCAAATCTCCTTGTGCACTATGTTGCGCACGAGATAATTGCTGATTGTTTCCAATAATTGGATGATTCAATTGTAATTCGGTTCCATTGCGAGATGCTTTGATGTTTTGAAAATTTAAGGAAAAGTCTGCACCTATCGAATTCTCAATTTCAACATTCAATGTAATGTCTTGCAGGCGAATAATTCCTGAAAGTTTATTAATTTCAGATAAACTCAAGAAGTCGTTCCCTGTAAATCGGCTTTGACCCAAATATCCCCGAACATAATATGGACGAATATTTTTAAAATTGTATTGATAGGTCAGGATTGGTAAATTGGCAAAGGTGGTTGAGCCAGTTCCGTCTGGATTTAATTTGGCATTGAGGTTTACGCGAAATTGATTGGATAAATTTCCTAAGTCGCCACGTAAATTTAGTAAGTATCCGTTCAGGTTAATGTTCTTTTCAAATACAGTTGGTGTTTGATTGCTACCAGGACCAATTTCAATATCATTAAATTGAAGTGATTGACCAGAAATACTCGCATTGGGAATACTATAGTCAACAAAAATCTTATCTGAAATTGAATTGTATATTTTGAAATTCGCAATTCCAGATTCAATAATTGCTTCCGAAAGTTGAGCGTCTTTATAATTAAATCGAACTACTTGTGATAAATCAACAACTTCAAAACCTGCAGGTAAATTGATACTAAATGGTAAACTGAACGAACTCGAGAAACTTGTATCAGGAATGAAATACAGTGAATCGTTTGGTATTAAGTTGAATTGACTTTCATAGCGAATCAAGACAGGGTCGCCAGAATTACTCACAATCAAAGAATCAGCAATAAGATTATCAACCGATAGTCGTGTTTCAGCTAATGGAGCAAGAACGTCAATATCCCAAGAAGTTTGATCCTCTCGTGAACAAGAAATGAATAAGTTTAATATAAGCAGGGGAAGAATGGTTCTTGAGAATGTTCTTATCACAATCATACGTTGTAAAAATAACCAATTTTATTCCACACCATAAAAAAAATGCAGCTAGATAGTAGCTGCATTTTGTGATGGAAAAGAGTATGTTTTAATATGTAATGGTATACGTATTACCATTAATTAACACATTCAGAGTATTGTCACAATTTCCTTGTCCAAAATCTATGGTGCGTATCGGTTTGTTGCTTGGTGTTACTTGTAATACACCACTTACAATTTGGTGACAACTGCGTTTATGAACGAGCGGTGTTGTAATAAGTGATGTCCATGTTTGACCATTTACTTTTGTTCCTGAGCCCGATCCAGTTATGCTGTATACATCGTCAGCAAAAATCAAGGTGTTGTACCCTTCAATCCATGTACGTGTGCGAGTTGCATTCCATGTTATTGTTCCTTCATTATTCGCTAAAATGATTGTTCCATTCACTTGTACACTAAATGTTGGTTGTCCCATTGAATTGTTGCCCATATTAGTTACAATGCGAGTCCCTAAAATTTGATTGTTGTTCACGAAATAATTATCGGGCGTAATAGTAATCACAGAACCTTCATTACGATATCGTCCTGTTGAGCTAATGATAATTTTACCGCTTCGTGTTTTATTGTCATTGCATAAACAAGATGTTCCGAAGTCTATGATGATAGTGTCTGGGTTACTTGCGGAAACGTTTCCAAGGGTATCGAATGTTACTACAGCGCAATAGGAAAGTAACATGCCTTCATTACTTGAAAGTTTGAAGGTAGAAAGATCTCCTGTTTTTGCTGCTTGATCCGAAAGATCTTGTAACTCATTGAAATATCGTTCGGCAATACTCTCATTTTTAGAAGCATTGGTATCATTGTCTAAATCTTCTTTTTTTCTACATGCACTTAAATTTACAAGCATTGCAATTGCTAGAAGCATGGAAATTCGAACAAATAAGGGAGTTGATTTCATGTTAAAGATTTTAATGGTTTTGATACTGATAAAGTTATGTCGAATAGGTTTAATATTCAAAAATATTAAGTAGATTTTAGGAGGCCAAATACGGCTGGAATTTTTTGAATTTCAGGCTTTTGCAATTTCCATTTTTCCATGGATTTCGTCTTCACCCAACCATCAGGAACGGTTAAGTTTGCTGCTATACATAGTTTGGTTTGGGGAGTTAATGTGTTG
>JBIPLZ010000279.1:0-3652 GCA_044369395.1 Flavobacteriales bacterium
TTGTGTAATATACTTTGGCTTGTTGAATTCCACTTCGGTGTTGAATAAAAGCGCGAACTGGATAGGCATTTTGGGTGTCGTATGTGTTAGGTAAAGCCTGATGAGTAATGAGTAATGGATCGTTTACCCCAACACTTTGGGTAATGCAATGAATGGCTCCACTTGCAGCAATAATATCGTTACAGTCTAAACCAACTACTCGGTAACCCGGTAAACTTTCTCTCCAAATACGAAGTGCTGTAGTATCATATCGTTCTTCGTAAAATGGTAATAGAACCGTTTTGTTAATGAAAACAGCATTGGAGTATGTTCGATAATCGCCATTCTGACTAGGATAACGATTCAAATCGTCGGGAGGTTGAACAACTCGTACTATTTTATAAGGTGTTTCGAATGTAGAATTATAATTATCCAACACATACAACATATTGGCTTCAATTTGTGGTCCGTCCGAAATACCTTGTGGATATTTTCCAATTAAAAGGGTTTCTTCATCAAGCAATTTCATGTGCATATCGATGTGATGAATTCCATCGTATGGTAAAATGGGCATTTTGATATACCGATCAATTCCCATGTAATTGAGCATGGTAGCATCTATTTGTGTTTCGTTCTGTGTTGGATTTTCATCCAATATCAAGTTCGACGAAAAGGCGGTTCCTAGTCCATCGCACATAAAATTCCCACCAGTATGTATTAACTGATTGGGATTTGTAATTGTTTGAACAAGATTGAGATTCAATGCACGTGCATATCCGCGAGGAATTGTATCGTCTTTGGTACGTGTAGGACGATTATATTTCCAATCGACTAAAAACAATGAATCGACATCATTGATGTAAGAGGTATTTGCGCCATAATCGCGAATCCACAAGGTATTGTATGGCTGTACTTTGAAAATAACATTGGGACCAATCGGCACCCCATAAGTTGCTGTCAGTTCGTTTTGCGTCGTAGCAGCATTTGTGCAATGAACAATCACCTTACATTCTTCTTGAGCATAACGAATAATCTCAGCTAAAAGTGGTTTGTAGCTTGTCCATGTAACAACCAATGCCTGAATTTCTTCCCATTCGGCGGCTGTTCGGATGGTTCCCGTAGGAGGCACATCGCTTATGGTTTGTGAATTAGTAATACTACTAAAACCTAGAATCGAAAGAACCAGAAGAAGTTTCGTATAAATAGTGTTCATGTTAAATTTTTAAAGATAAATCGATTGGAAATTTAATAGAAACTAGATTTTTTTCATACCTAATTTAACCAATACTTTTCTTGAAAGCATTCCAGAAAAATAGCTTAGATCAATTGGAATCCCCCTACTCTCTAGTTGATTGTAACGGAAAAAATTATAAAAACGCGAATAATTTCCACCCTTAGGTCGTTGATATCGTCCATTAATTCCAAGCGTATCATTGCCCCAAGGGAATTTAAAGTTAAAGGCCAGCGATTCGGATGATAAAGAGCAATCACACTCATTTTGAGCTTTCGATAGTTCGGTTAATCCCGACTTCATCGATAATTGAAAGGCTTTATTGTAATCGGTTATGAAGATGTTCGTTGGTTGCAATATTTTCGTCCAAACACCAAACTTTTGCGACATTTCATTTACAAATTTCTTTGCTTGATTGAATAGCTCTGCTTGTTCGACGGAATCTGATTTTACAAGATTTTGAGGATTTGAAATTTGTTCGAAATCGAGGTTATACTTTGCTATCGACTCGGAATTATTATACGGTTTTAAGGGAACGTATGTATCGCCTGGATACATCATCACGGGTTCTGAATTGGTTTGATTACGAATAAAATCTACCACCTTTTGAGGACGATTCACTTCGTCATTCAAATACACATTCTCTTCGTGGCAGAACCAAACAAAACTGGCAATTGGAATCGTTACTTGGGGTTTAAACATTTCCACTTGAAACTTCAAACCCAATAATTTATCATCGGCTACCTTTCGTCGAAATTCCTTCTCTTCAACATTTCCAGCCCAATAGGCATAAGAAAATTGTGTGAGCAAGACATCCACTTTGCCCACTTTATTTCGAATTTTCTCCGCTTCTTTTTGATCTCTGATTCCGCAATCGTTTGTATTAAAAATAGTATGCTCTTTACTTTTAATTAAAATCCAAGAATCACCTTCTTGATATAACTCACACATCACCGAAAGATCGGGCGCAAGTTGAATGGTTTCATCAGGATGCATTTCTACAACCTCTTTAAAACCTTGCTTTTTACAATAATTAACTACTCGCTTATCGGCTGTTACTTGAAATAAAACGGTGATCTTATTTCTATATTCAATAGGAATTTTGGAAATATTGGGAGGAAAAAAATGATCGGGATGTTCGTGCGAAAACCAGATATGTGTCACTTTCGAGAAATCCTCATAAGTAAATTTAGTTTTTGCAATAAAATCCCATGCATTATTAAACACTCGCCCTTCGAGCCATGGATCAATAACGAGAAAAACACCATCGTGTTCAACGCAAAATGAGGAATGATTGATAAAGGTTAATTCCATGGCAGGCTGAATATTTCTTTAGGAAAAAGCGAAAATAGAAAATTTAAGAGGCGGACTAGATTTTAATCAATCTATCAATCATGTTTTTTCAATCATTTTTCAAATCTTCTCCAAACCATTCTTCAATGTCGCGACGTTCTTTTTTGGTTGGACGTCCAGTTCCGCGGTCGCGCCAAACAAATGTCAATTCTTTCATTCGAGCAATGCTTTTATATTCTTCTTCGGGCGTTAAATCTTCCATATACAAAGCAACATCTTTAGCGGCAACACGGTTTTGGAGCAAGGCTGTTACCCGAATTGTTTTTTGCAACTGAGCAAGTTGAATGGTAAAGGTCTCCCCTTCTTTCACATCGCGCGATGGCTTCACATTATCGCCAGAGAATTTCACCTTACCTCCTTTAATGGCATCGATTGCCATCGAGCGCGTTTTAAAAATACGAACAGCCCACAGGTATTTATCGATGCGAACACCCATGGTTAGTAACGGCGTTCTTTCCAGGCCGATTTCGATTGAACTTGGGGAGTAGTTTGAACAAGTGATTGTTGTGAATTTTCTCTATCCCAAGCAGCAAAAATAGCAGCTACTTCAAGCTCTTCTTCACTTGCTGCTCTTTCCAAATATTCAGGCTTGAAAAAATGCTTCACGAAATTGGTGTCAAAATTCCCAGAAACAAATGCTTCATGTTGCAATGCATAGCGACAAAACGAAAGGGTTGTTTCTATTCCGGCAACCTGATAATCGTCAATGGCGCGAATCATCTTGCTAATGGCAGCATTCCGATCTTCTGCATGCACAATGAGCTTGCTAATCATCGGATCGTAATAAATGGGAATGTCCATGCCTTCCTCAAAACCTCCGTCAACGCGAACTCCATTTCCTAACGGCAATTGATACACGGAAAGATTCCCAATATCGGGAAGGAAATTATTCGCAGGATCTTCGGCATACACGCGAACTTCTAATGCATGTCCATTGATTGTTAAATCTTCTTGTTTGAAACTCAATACTTCTCCACGCGCAACACGAATTTGTTCTTTCACCAAATCTTTTCCGGTGATTAATTCCGTTACAGGATGCTCTACCTGCAGACGTGTATTCATTTCTAGGAAGTAGAAATTCAGTTTATC
>JBIPLZ010000280.1:0-3644 GCA_044369395.1 Flavobacteriales bacterium
CCAAATAATACGATTCTTACTGCATGAATTACCTCGCCCATTTGTACCTTGCTGGAGAAGATCCGGATTTGATTGTGGGGAATTTTATAGCAGATTCAGTAAAAGGCAAACAGATTGAATTGTATTCGGAAGGCGTTGTACGCGGAATTAAATTGCATCGAGAAATTGATGCTTTTACCGATTCGCATCCAATTATAGAACGAGGGAAAGAAGCGTTACGACCTAAGTTCCGAAAGTTTGCGGGAATTGTAATGGATGTTTTTGGGGATCATTTTCTTTCGAGTAATTGGGCGCTTTATTCGGATGCTGATTTACGGAATTTCTCAGAACGGACGTATACGCTTCTGCATGAACGTAAGCAACATTTTCCTGAAAAGGCTCGGTATACCTTGCATTATATGAGTATGCAGGATTGGCTTCAGGGCTATCAGCATATTGAAGGAGTGAAACGGGCTTTGTCGGGATTGGCCCGCAGAAGTTCATTTGAATCGGGGATGGAAAATGCACATAAAGAATTGGAACGTCACTATCTTTTTTACCAATCCATTTTCAATGAGTTTCTTCCCGATTTGGTGAAGTTTGTGGATAAAGATCGCGAAGTGCAATTGCGCCATTTAAATTTGGGCTGATTCCCATTTTTGAATGTATCCAAAACAAATTGTTCCCGCTGCATAAGCAAGTACATCGACCCAATCGGGCTGTGCTTGAGTGTTGAATTGAGGGAATAGGACTTCAAAAAAGACCGAAACTTGGATGAAGCCTATAAACATTTGACTTCTGTTTAATTGCTTTTGTGGATCTTTGTAAAGCATGCGCAAGGTTCCTTTGCACAATTGAAAGAGGATGGGCATTGCGAGGAAATCGTTTAGGTAGCCATCAACGAAGGCATTGCCGCTTGGTCGAATGTAATAACGATTGATTAATGCGACTGCAGAAAATAGCAGAAACCACCAGCGTGTAAACGTTCTCATCCGGGACCTAATGCAAATAGCCATATGAAGAAACTTAGGATGGCAAAAAATACCCATTGAACGGCATTGAATGTTTTTTTGCAGAAACGGACAAAACCTGAATCATGATCATGTATTGGAATGTTAATTTCCCAAGCATGCATTCGTTGTTCTATGTTCTCTTTTTCTTGTTCTGAAACAGGACGTAATTCCTTGCTGCAATTTTCACAAATGGGGTTTTGACTTGTGGTTTTATTCCATGTGCCACACTCCTTACAGCGAATTTCAGAATGTTTTACTTCCATTGTTTACTTGTTTTATAAATGAATCGATTGTAATAATCGAAATGCTTGGGCCAGGGATTGAAGCAAGGTGCCGTGCACCGCGAAAAGCCCGGTGACGACGAAGGTGGCAGGCCCCCAATTTCTAGTTTGTATTCGTACATCGCTGCGAATTTCGAAATTAAATTCGACTTACAACTATGTTTTCGTAACTCAAATTGAACGGATAAACTAATGTGCAATTGCAAACAACATTTTTCTGAAAAGACACGTTATTAAGAAATCTGATGCTTTAAATTATTGAATGTATAAATAAAGCATCATGTTCCCATCAAATAGACTATGACGTCCTTAAAATTTGGCTATGTAGGAGGATTGATTTTATAAATTAATATTTAATAAAATGAAAAATTACATAGGGATTCTACTAACATTCATTTTATCCAATTCTTATTGTCAAACAAAATTTGACATTGTTGATTTTAATAACATTAATTACTCTCTGTTATCAAAGTTAACTTTGGATGCTTGTAATAATGAGCGAGATAAACTCCAACTAATTAATTATAAAAAACATGATGTTTGTTATTTAGCGGCAGAATATCAATCAAACTATATGTGTGATTATAACCGTATAACACACAATAATGATTTATCATTTCGTGGTATCCAACTAAAGGAGTTTGATAATAGAGTAGATTTTTTTGCCAAAAAATTAAAAAAGTATGTTTGTCCCTTATCAGAAATTTGTTTAGGAAGAATTTATCATTTTGATGAAAAAATAACTTATGAAAAATTATCCTATGAAATAATTAATCAGTTTATGAATTCAAAATCTCATAAAAGTCGGATATTATGGCAGTCCACTTGCAGAGCCAATTTGTTCTGTGAATTTTCTATTTCCTCTCGTAAAAAAGAATCAAATATCCAATTCTATGTTACTGGTATTATCGGTTTTATGTCGTACTAAAATTCAAAATTATGACACCAAACTAAAAAATAGTATTTGGATATATGAATATTCACCTATTTTATTTGTTTTAACAGGGGAATCTTTTGTTGCGTATTGATTTATCCCTCTTATTAAGTAAGGTTTTCAGAAATTGGTTAGTTGCAATAAAACGTAATGCTTGGGCCAGGGATTGAAGCAAGGTGCCGTGCACCGCGAAAAGCCCGGTGACGACGCAGGAGGCAGGCCCCAAAATTCAATTCCATGTTTAGATTCATTTTTCGCGCGAATTTCGAAATTATATTGGACTTGCAATTAAGTTTTCGTATCCGGTTGTGTATGTTTTTCCAGCGAGCCAATCTTGTTCCGAGTGTTCGTTGAGGATGATGGGCATGCGCAGTGTGGAATTGTGAATTTCGCGCATGAGGCCGCTTGCTTCGGTGGTGAGAATGGTATATGTATGCCGAATTTCGCCGGTGTTTTTATCCACCCAATTGCTCCACAAACCTGCTAACGCAAACGCTTCGTTATTGGGTAAATGCAGCAGGTATTTTTGTTTGTGCTTTCCTTGTGCATCGAGCCATTGCCATTCGTAAAACCCATCAACCAAGACCAAGCAATGGTTATGCGTTACATTTCGGAATGAGGGTTTTTCCTGAATGGTTTCGATGCGGGCGTTGAGTGTGTTTTTACGGAAACTTTCGTCTTTGGCCCAAGCGGGCAAGAGGCCCCAACTAAACAGCTCGATGTTGCTTGGATTTACTTGTGTAATGACGGGCGTCTGTGGATGTTGGAATCCATTGTACACGCCTGCTTTGTAAGCATCTTCCTGAGGGAAATTGGCTTTAAAACGGACTTTCAGCTCTTGTGCCGATTTGGACTGTTTGGAATGGAAGCACATCAGACCTTGATTGTGATGATGTCGTTGAGATTGGTGGTGTAGCGCGGCGAAAGTTTTTCCTGCTTCATTTTCCACACGCGTTTGATGTCTTGTGCAGCTAGCCGAATTTTTTGCTGTCCGTACATGGTGTTAATCTTATCCATGGCCATCATGAGCGGAACATGTTGCTGGTTGCTATTGTCGAACAGGCGTAATTGGGTTTTGTCTTGCGGAGTAAAATCCATCACCAGCACGCCGGCTTTTTTGTAGTGATAGCCTTCTTTGAAAATATAGTGCAGGGCTTGTTTGGCGAACTTGGCGAGTTCGATGGCCGAATTGGTAGGGAAGGGTAGTTTCACCACGATGTTACGGCTGTATTGAGGCAAATCTTTTCGGTGTCCGTTGGTATGAATAAACACCATGATGGTATTGCAGCAGGATTTCTGTTTGCGGAGTTTCTCGGCGCAGGAAACAGCAAAGGTGGCCACACGTTCTTCGAGCTCTTCAATTTTACTGTAATTGCGTTCGAACGATCGGGTAGTGGCGATGTTTTTCTTGGGCTGCACCAGCTCCAAATCGAGTGT
>JBIPLZ010000281.1:0-3610 GCA_044369395.1 Flavobacteriales bacterium
TAATTTAAAATAAAAAACCCCCTGCCCGGATATTCCAGACAGGGGGTTTTTAAATGATTTAGCTCAAACTTATTGCTTAATCACGCGGATATCTTGAGATAGACTTGAAGATACAAATCGTACCAAGTAGATACCTTTAGCAACATCGTTCAAATACAATTGAACAGTCTTGCTTTGTGCAGGAACATTCAATGTGCTTACTAAACGACCATCCATTGCGTAAACAGAAACAACAGCAGTCTCTTCAAGGTGCCGAAATAAAAAAAGCCCATCAAAAATGATGGGCTTCTGCTTCTGGCGGAGACTGAGGGATTCGAACCCTCGATACAGTTACCCGTATACAAACTTTCCAGGCTTGCTCGTTCGACCACTCTGACAAGTCTCCTTTTTTATTCACAATTCAAAATTCTAGTTTGCTTCCAAAGCGAACTCTACTATCTAGTTAAATTGGGGTTGCAAAAATAGAAAAAAAACGACAGGAAAATTTAGATCTTAATCGATAATTCAATTCCAATTAAGAAGGGTTAATTCTTCGCAGATTGGCTCACTAAATTGTTGCTTTACTTCTGCTATTGAATTACAATTTGCAATAAGGAACATGAGTTTGGTTATTGCAGCTTCGGTGGTCATGTCGTAACCGCTAACAACACCCATACTTTCCAATTCGATGCTGGTTTTGTATTTACCCTGTAACACAGATCCGCTGCTGCATTGGGTAATATTTACAATGCAAATTCCTCGTGCAATTGCATCTCGTAAGGCTTGCAAAAACCAGTCTTGCGTTGGCGCATTTCCCGAACCGAATGTTTCCAATACAACTGCTTTCAAACCCGGAATGGATAAAATTGCTTGAACATATTGAGAGGTCATTCCTGGAAAAATCTTCAGAATGGCGATGTTCGGATCGAGCTTTTTATGAAACAGAGTTGGTTTTAATGAGGGCTTTTTTATAATTGTTTCGTTAAAACTAATTTGAACACCTGCTTCTGCAATTGCCGGAAAATTGTTACTTGAGAACGCATTAAAATGACTTGAGCTTATTTTGCTAGTACGATTTCCTTTCAACAAATGGTATTCGAAATAAATACACACATCCGAAATTTTACTCAATCCTGCTTCTTTCCAAACAGCGATTTCGAGTGCCGTTATAAAATTCTCTTTGGCATCGGTGCGTAGAACCCCAATGGGTAACTGAGAGCCCGTTAAAATAACTGGCTTCGATAAATTCTCCAACATAAAACTCAATGCTGAAGCAGTATAGGCCATCGTATCGGAACCATGCAAAATGACAAATCCGTCGTACCTCGTATAATTTTCTTCAATGATTTCCACCAAGCGAATCCAGTCAGAAATTTGCACATTCGACGAATCGATGGTTGTGGTGAATGTGTGAATATCGAGTTCGATATCGAGTTTTTCAATTTCTGGAATATTGGCTTTGAGTCGCTCAAAATTAACGGGCATCAAGGAACCCGTCAATGAATCTTTCACCATGCCAATGGTTCCTCCGGTGTAAATAATCAGGGCTGAAGGTTTACGACTCATAAGCGTTTAAATAGTCGACGTGCATTGGTTGTAGTAATTTCGGCGAGTTCATTTTTCCCGATTCTGCGAATATCTGATAATGCTTCGAGAATGTTGCGAATATAAGCCGATTCGTTTCTTTTTCCACGAAAAGGAACAGGAGCCAAATAGGGTGCATCGGTTTCGAGAACAAGAAATTCGAGCGGAATCTGCGAAACAATATCGGCCAATCCGCTTTTTTTGAAAGTTAAAACACCGCCAATCCCCAAAAAGAAATCCATTTCAATGGCCATTTTTGCCTCCTCCAATGTGCCCGAAAAACAATGAAAAACACCTGTTAGCCCTCTTTCTGCAAATGGTCGAATAACCTCAATACTCTCAGCTGTCGATTCGCGGCAATGTAAAACCACCGGCAACTCTTTTTCGATTGCCCATTCGCATTGACGTTTAAGTGCTTCTATCTGAATATCTAATGTGCTTTTATCCCAATATAAATCCAATCCAATTTCCCCAACAGCAACGTAGTTTCTTGTATCGAGCCAGTGTTTTACCAAGACAAGTTCATTTTCCATACTTTCCGGCTTTACCGAACAAGGATGTAAACCCATCATAGGAAAACAATTTTGAGGAAATGCTTCAACCAATGCATGCATTGGGGAAATGGTTTCGCTGTCTACATTAGGAAGGTAAATTTCAGTCACCCCAGCTTCAAATGCCCGATGAATCATCGCATTCCGGTCGTTGTCGAATTCGGGTAGGTATAAATGAGTATGCGTGTCGCTCAAAGTAATCATAATGCAAAGGTGCAGAATTCAAACGATTGAAGAATGCTTTAAAAATTCCTTGTAGTTTTGTGCTTGTGCAGCGCTTTTTAATTATCCGCTTTAGTTCCATTGGAGACATCGTGCTTACGAGTCCGATTGTGCGCTGTTTGGCCGCGAAATATCCCGAGGCGGAGATTCATTATTTAAGCAAACCTGCGTTTCGAGGCATTTTAGAATCCAATCCCTATATTTCAAAAGTATGGATGTGGAATGAAGATTCGAAAGAACTAATCGATGAACTTCGTTCCATGCAATTCGATTACATCATCGATTTGCACCACAATCTGCGCAGCTTTTTGGTGAAGAGTAAATTGAATCGAAAATCGGCTTCATTCAACAAGTTAAATATCGAGAAATACCTCTACGTAAATTTCCGAATAGGCACACTTCCAAATGTTCATATTGTAGACCGTTACTTTGCAACTTTGGAAAAGCTTGACGTTGTGAATGATAACCAAGGCCTTGATTTTTTTATTGAAGAAAAAGACACAATTAAAATAAACGATTTACTTCCCGATACCCATCATACAGGATACATTGCTGTGGTTATCGGAGCATTAAAAGCAACAAAACGTTTGCCTTTTGAAAAGCTCTTAGAACTTTGCGAAAAGCTTCAATTTCCTTTGGTCTTATTGGGAGGAGAATCGGAGAAAAACGAAGGCGCATTACTTTCCGAAAAGTTAGGTCTTCGTGTTTTGAATATGTGCGGCAAACTAACTTTGGGACAATCGGCTTCGCTTGTAAAACAGGCAATGGTAGTTGTTACTCACGATACCGGATTAATGCATATTGCAGCGGCTTTCCAAAAGCCCATTGTTTCTATTTGGGGAAATACTATTCCAGGATTTGGTATGTATCCGTATTTGCCTTCAGCAGAAAGCAAGCAGTTTATTGCGGAAGTAAAAAACCTTCCTTGCCGACCTTGCTCTAAGATAGGTTATGCCACCTGCCCGAAAAAACATTTTCGCTGCATGCAAGATCAAGACTTGGAAAAGATTGCGGAAGCAGTGCGAGGTTTCTTGCCGTAACCTGGGGAAACCTGGGGATTAATCCCCAGGATGCACCCCAGGATGCTTATACCTCTTTTAAAATCTTAAGCTGATCTATCAATTGCCCAATTTCTTCTTTGGCTTTGCTGATCTTGCGTTCGATATCGCGCTTCATATCTTCGGCTGCTTTCGATTTAGAATTGCCAAAGAAACCAATGTTGTTCTCTAAAGTTTGAACATCGGCTTGAAGTTTCTTGATTTTATCTTGAACCA
>JBIPLZ010000282.1:0-3603 GCA_044369395.1 Flavobacteriales bacterium
ACAAGCATTTTACTTGCAATGTCTTGAACTTGTGAAGTACTGAGTTTACGGCCTTTGGCTATTCCATCCACCATATGATTCCAAATGGAGCCAATATAGCTGCGGATTTGCTCACGATTGGCATCACTCAATTTATCTTGAATAAATGGCTCCACCGCGCTTTTGAATTTTCCGTGACGAAATACCTGAGGCTCCACACCCAATTTATCGAGCGTACCTTTAAAGAACAGTACTTCGGAGCGAAGTCCTTTCAATTCGGCCATTCCAGTTGGGTGGAGGTAGATTTTATCTGCAATACTTGCTAAGTAATAAGAAGGTTGAGTAAACGCTTCACTATAGGCATATATGAATTTCCCCGATTTTTTAAATTCAATCAAGGCATTTCGAATTTCTTCGATGCTTGCAATGCCCGATGGAATACTTGATATATCAAGGAAAATTCCGTTAATGTGATCATCGGCAGCGGCTTTACCAATATTATCGAGAATGTCGTTTAATCCAATTTGTTTTCCGCCCGACATGGAGCCAAAGTTGAAATTTGCAAAGGGATTGTCATTGCTTCGGTCGTTTATAGACTCGTTGAGTGTAAGATGAAGAACCGAATTATTTTCGAGTGAAGCTTCTTTATCGCCAGAACTTGCTCCTATGATTGCAGCTAGAAGGACGAAAATGAAAAAGAATGTGAGCACAAAGCCCAACATGGATGCAAATACAATTTTAAAGAAGGATTTCATAGGAGAGAATTTGGTTGCAAATTTAGGAAAATGAATGAACGAAATATGTAGTTTCGGCAAATGGAAATTATAGGTATTGGACTTGGAAGTAACTTGGGTGATCGGGCCGATATGTTAAGAAAAGCAATTGGTTTTTTAAAGAATCCCGATTTTGAAAATATACAACTTTCGAAGGTCTATGAAACAGAACCTTGGGGATTTGTTACAGAAAACGCATTTTATAATATGGTTTTAATTTCACAGACGAATCTTTCTCCCAAACAGATTCTCGATGAAATTATTCGAATAGAGCAATTGCTTGGTAGAACGCGTCATACAAATCAATACAGCGACCGACCCATCGATTTGGATATTTTATTTTATGGTTCTCAATGTTTTAAAGATATTCAGCTCGAAATTCCTCATCCCCGAATGCACACACGTCGATTTGTTTTAGAACCTCTTCGGGATATAAACCCTGTTTGGCAGCATCCTATATCAGGAGTACTTATTGAGGATCTTATTGAGCAATGCACCGATAATCCTATCACATGCATTGGAGAAATTCAACTGTAGTTCATTGGACCTATTAGACATTTATTTGAATTGATTCAATCTAAAATCCACTCGTTTTTCTAATTGATGTTCATTAATTTTTATGGCTTAATCCTGTATTTACCTTACATCAAACCAATTAAAAAATAATTATAGCTATAAGTGACACGAAATCAATAGTATAAGAATTGGCTTTATTCGTTATAAATTAAATGTCATTTGGTACTTTTGCAATCTATTTTAAAAACAAATTCAAAATGCTTAAGCTAATAAAGTCCGGACTGATGCTGGCAATATCGGGATCGGTATTATTTGTTACTGGATGTGGTATCCAAAAAATGATTAAAAAATCAGGTTCTATTTCGTATGAAGCGAAACCGAATCCGCTTGAAATACATGGAGATAGCGTAAAAATTACGGTGACAGGAGTGTTTCCTGCAAAGTTTTTTCACAAGAAAGCCATTGTTATTGCAACTCCTGTAGTAAAATATGCAGGTGGGGAAAAGGAATTGAAGAGTGTAACACTTCGAGGAGATAAAGTGGATGGAGCTGGACAAAACATCAGTTTTACGGAAGGTGGTAAATTTACCTACACCGATCAGTTTCTGTTTGTAAAAGGCATGGAGAAATCGGAGGTGATTTTGCGCGCAACAGCTCAATATAAATCGAAAACTACCAATCTTCCGGAGGTTTCGATTGCTAAAGGAGTCATTGCAACACCTTTACTTTTAAAGCCAGATTACCAGGCAGTTATTGCAGCTGATAAGTTCAATAAAAACCCAACAGTTACTCAAAAAGCAAACATCTACTATCTTGTTGATTCTTGGGAAATTCGTAATATCGAATTAAACAGTGATGAATCGGAAAACATGATTCGCTTTATTAACCGCGCGGCTAAATCAGGATCTGAGCTCAGTTCTATGGAGATTTATGGTTTTGCATCTCCAGAAGGAGAACTTTCCCGTAATTCAAAACTATCGGATAATCGTGCTGATGAAGCGTATAAAGTAATGATGGCTAGATTCAACAAGGCTAAATTGAAGGGATTAGATAAGAAAAATGGGTTCTATAAAAAAGTCGTAACCGATTTTGAAGATTGGGATGGATTAAAGCAAATGCTTCAGTCATCTTCTATGAACGGTAAAGACGAAGCATTGAAAATTATTAATACCCTTGGAGATCCTGAAGCGCGCGAAGCAGAATTTAAAAAGATGGCTTCTTTCGATCCAATTTACGATGCGTATTTCCCGAAATTACGCCGTGCTGAAATTAATTTAGTAGCGCGTATTAAAGCACGTACCGATGAGCAGATTTACAAATTAGCGCTGGAATCGCCCGATTCGTTAGGAATGGAAGAATTATTATATGCTTCTACATTGGTTTTTACCAACTCTGATAAATTGGCTATTTACAAAGCATTCTCTCGACTTTTTCCTGAAGATTATCGTGGGTTTAATAATGTTGGAGTAATGTATGTTAGTCAAGGAAAGATTAACGAAGCCCAAGCAGAATTTGAAAAAGCACAAAAGGTTGATGGCAATAATGCTACAATCAAGAATAATTTAGGTGTTGTTGCAGCCATGAAAGGTGATCGCAAAACTGCTTCAAACTATTTCGATGCAGCTGGATCTCTATCTGAAGTCAATCACAACAAAGGAAATTTACAAGTTGCTGCCGGTAAATACAGCATGGCAACCTCTAACTATGGTTCGGAATGCAGCTTCAATGCAGCGCTTGCTAAGTTACTTTCTGGTAATGCAGCAGGAGCAACACAAACGCTCGATTGCAGTGAAGATAAAGACAGCGCAGAAGGATTTTATTTACGTGCTGTAATAGCAGCTCGTTCTTCTAATAAAGAAGGTGTTGTAGGAAATTTAACTAAGGCAATTTCTTCAAAACCGGAGATGAAAAACAAAGCAAAATTGGATATGGAATTTGAGAAATTCTCAGCTGATTTGGCGGGAGTTTTGAACTAATTTTAAACCAAAATATTTTCAGAGGCGCTTATCGTTTGGTAAGCGCCTTTTTATTTGTTCGATTTCGTCCAAATATCGTACATCACAATTCCTGCGCATACAGAAATGTTGAACGAATGTTTTGTTCCAAATTGGGGGATTTCAACTGCCGAATCAGCCATGTCAATAACATCATCCGAAATTCCTTCTACTTCATTGCCAAAAACCAACGCAATGGGGCCGTTGGGAGTGAAATCGGGAAGTTCAATGCTGTTGGTTGTTTGTTCGATTAGCACAATCGTGTAACCATCTTCTTTACAGGCTTTAATGGCATCGGATGTTTGTTCGAAGTATTTCCATTGTACCGTTTCGGTGGCACC
>JBIPLZ010000433.1:0-12537 GCA_044369395.1 Flavobacteriales bacterium
TTTGGAAGAACAATCTGAAACTATAAGCGCTCCAGCACCAATTGTATATCCAAACCCAGTATCTGGAAATGCATGTAAATTATTGATTCACTCTAAATCAAAACAACATTTGTCGATTCAGTTATTCGACCTACAAGGTAGAATGGCTTTCAATAAAACATTTGAGTTAATTGAAGGAGAGAATAGTTTAGATATTGATCTTCAAAATTTGATTACAGGATTGTACACAGTAAAAGTAACTCACAATGACAATTCTGTTCAATATACCAAGCTTTTAAAACAATAATTAGCAAGCTACTATCGAATTCATTTGAGGCAATAGATTCACAGTAGTAATTCAAATTTGAGTTATTATGGTGATTCTATTGTCTTTTACATTTATGAATATTGAATTTGTTTTAAAGTGATAAGCGATGCTTATTTAGTATTTTATCGAATACACAATTCCTCCCTCATTAACGTGCAACATCTCAAGATAATTATTCGGCAAGATTGTGGTTATGGAGAAATGAGCAACGGAGAGCACTTGATGGTTTCGCGCAGAAAGCGGGATGAGTTTTTAGATTATTTGGGGCACTAAATATGGCCTTACCATTTATCTGAAATATATACCAGTTATTAATCTGTTTTAGCCATTCATTAAAGGGTCTCAATTCATTAAAAATTCATGAATGATATTCGTCGTGTTAAATTAAATGAACTCGTATGAATGCAACATCATTTTGTAAAATCCTATTTTTTATAGGCGCAGTTTTCTTCACATCGTGCAGAAAAGATGAAGAAGAAATTCCAGAACCATCACCAATTAATCAGAACATTTCATGTTCAGCTATAACGAGTCCAACCGTATGGACAAATGTTGGCGATGGTGTTGACTATTATGTAGACTGCAACATCAGCGTATCGGCAAAATTGACCATCGAACCTGGGGTTGTTATTCATTTTAAAAACAACGCATCCATTACAATAGAAAGCGCAGGAGCTTTGGTTGCTGTGGGAACAGCCAGCAGTCCAATTGTGTTGGAAGGCGATTCTCCTTTAGCTGGTTATTGGAAAGGGATTTACATTAAATCGAATAGTCCCGAAAACGAATTGAATTATTGCACCATTTCACATGGAGGTTCGGCTTCTTTTGATGGGAATGCCGATTATAAAGCTAATATTCGATTGAAAGAAACCGCTCAGTTAATCATTCGAAACAGCATCATTAGTCGAAGTGGGCAAGATGGTATATACATCGAAGGCTTAAACACGGCCTCTCAAAATCCGCTTTCTCTTTATTCTGCAAATCAAATTATCGACAATGGACGTTATCCGATTTCTTGCATAGCAGCAAGTATTGATGCCTTAGATGGTTCGCTGAGCAGCTATTCCGGAAATACAAATCCTTATATCAATGTTCGAGGTGGACGTTTGTATGGAGATCCAATATGGGAGAATCCAGGAATTTCATTTCAAATTGAAAACACTGTTTTTGTCGGTTATTCCGGAAATGCAGCCACACTTAACATTTTGCCCGGTTGTAAACTCGCATTTGTTTCTGGATCAGGTTTGGTTTGCGGCGATTTTGGTGCACAGTCGGGACTAGTCATTGAAGGCACTCCAAGTGAGCGCATCGAACTTACTGGAAAAGTTGAAACTGCTGGTTCATGGAAAGGAATCGCGTTTTTCTCCAACAACCCAATAAATTCTATAAAATACACCGACATCCGTTTTGGAGGAGCAAGTTCGCTTTCGGGCAATACTGCACAAAAGGGGAATATTTTAGTAGGTCTTGGATCTTCTCCAGGTTATGTATCCATTGCAAACAGTTCGCTAAGCTCAAGTGCTGCATACGGCATGTACGTTACATCTTGGTCAACAGGTATGAGCGAACCAACTTCAGTGACATATTCTGGAAATGTAAGTGGAAATTATTTCCAAGAACCTTAAGGTATAGTATATTTTGAAAAACCTCAACACCCTTTCTCTCCTAATCCATCTTTGCCTGCTTTCTGGTTTTTCCGGATTGCAGGCGCAGGATTTGGCTCAAATTGGGAAAGAGAAACCACTTCGAATTAGTGGTTCAATGAATATTCAAGGAGGCCCTTATGTATACTTAGGTGATGGTGAACCTCGCAACGAACCTTTTTGGTGGCAGGCAAGTGGAGCGCCAGTTATTAGTATTTATGGATGGCAATTGCCCTTTAGTTTTAGTTACGGTTCAAGAAATCGCTCATTTAATCAACCCTTCAATCGTTTTGGGGTAAGTCCCTATTACAAATGGCTAACACTTCATTTTGGATATCGTAGCATTCGGATGAATCCTTTCGTGATGTCCGGATTGCAGTTTCTGGGAACAGGTATTGAAATGAATCCCAGAGGATTTCGATTTGCTGCATTTTATGGACGCTTTGCAAAGCCAGTTGCTCAAGACACCCTTTCATCCATTACGCCAACTCCTACTTTCAAACGCATGGGATATGGCGCTAAAATAGGAGTCGGAAACCGAAGAAGTTATGTGGATTTAACACTCGTAAAAGTTGCAGACGATGCAACGTCCATCCCTTTAATTAGTAATTCTTCCAATGTAAAACCTCAAGACAATCTTGCTTTGGGGCTAGGTGGCAGAATTGCTTTTGGAAGAAGAGTAAATCTCCAATTCGATGTCGCAGGTAGTATGCTAAACCGAGACCTTCGCTTGCCTGCAATAGATACCATTTCGGCAATTAAACCCATCGAAAAACTGTTTGTTCCCCACTTGGGATTTCAATTGTTAACCGCAGGACAGGCCTCCATTCAATATTCCCACAAACGAATCGGAATGAAAGTGCAAGTGCGCAGAATTGACCCTGATTATCGCTCTTTAGCTGCTTACTACCAGCAAACCGATATGCAATCATTAACGTTTGAACCAACGCTTCGCTTTATGAAAAATAAAATACGCCTGAGCGGAAGTATTGGTCGTCAACAAGACAATTTATACAAGAGAAAATCCTACACATCCGTTCGCACAATTGGATCAGGAAATTTCTCTTGGAGTCCCAGTAAAGACTATAACTTAACTATAAGCTATTCCAATTATGGAGTTGCTCAACAAGCGGGTTTATTGGCTTTAAACGACACGTTCAGGGTGGCTCAAAACAACCAAAGTATTGGTTTTGGTCAGCAGATTTCAAGAACCAATAAAAGAAGAACATTCACCTTTTCGATGAATGCAACATTCCAACAACTACAAGACTTAAATCCTTATGGAACCTATGCATCGGGCGAGAACAAAGTATGGTTTTTAAATTTGAATGGAAACAACATTCGCATCAAAGACAATCTTAGTATTCAAGGTGGAATGAATATCAGCCAAAATCAATTTTTAACAGGCTCTTATTTACTGTTGGGTCCAACCGTTGGCATATCAAAACCCCTCATCAAAGATAAATTGCAAGCAGCCGGAACGCTTTCATACAACAAAGGATTTCAGGCGGGGATTTCTTCTGGATCTACGTTGAATTTTTATTCTTCCTTCAATTATCAAGTTTCAAAGACCCATCAATTTAACTTAACATTCAACATTCTGCATAATAGCACTCCGTTTATTAATACTGGAACGTTTACCGAAATCCGAATTTTGGCAGGCTATATACTTGTCTTTCAACAAAAATAAAAAGCTATGAAACGAATTAAATTAGCCTTCCTAATATGCATTGTTACTTTTCAATGTTCGTTTAATTTAATTGCGCAACCTTACCCGTTATCTTTAAACATTCAAGTTTCGGGTCCATATACGGCAAATTACACCGACTATTATAGTGGAACAAGTCAGGTGGTATTAACGATCGTAAACAATTCTACGAATACCTATGACATTTATTTGGCAGGTGAAATTTCGGCAAATAATGGAGCTATAAGAGTTTCAACATCTGGCGAAAGCGCTTGGTCAGCTCCGGCTTTGGTTGTTCCTCCGGGCTCTCATAGTTACAATGGCTCAAGTTTGCAGCCCTTTGCTCAAAATCCGAATGCCGATTATACTGGTATTACTTTGCAAGACATTTCATCGGGTCTGCTTCCCGAAGGCGATTATCAAATTTGTTTGCGGGCTTATGGCTATAATTCTCTCCAACCGCTATCGCCAGGCGAACCAATGGGTTGTTCAAATGTTTTTACTATTTCCTACCCACCACCACCTCAAATTATTGCACCATTATGCGGAAACACCCTAATTAGGTCGGCGCCGCAAAACATCATATTTAGTTGGCAAACTCCAACAGGAATTCCCCCATCTGTTAGTCCTCGTTATAAATTTACCCTTGTGCAACTTACAGATGGAATTGACCCTATTTCTGCATTAGATAATCCCGTTGATCCCGTCTATGAAACCGAAGTTAATACTACAACATTGAGCTATGGGTCTATTCAACCAATTCTGCAATCTCCGAGAATATATGCATGGAGGGTTCAGATTTTAGATGCCAATGTCTTCCCTCCGCAAGACCCCTCTGCCTCGTTTCAAAACAATGGTTACTCGGAACCCTGCACATTTAATTACCTAGAACCGGGGAGTTCGGGAAATCCATTCACACTTGTTTATCCGATTGATGGCGATACGCTTCCATGGGATTATATGCCAATATATCATCGCTTCGACCCATATTCGGTTCACTATACAGCATATTCTCATGAATTTAAAATATTTAAAAATGGAACCCTGTCGGATGTGTATAATCCTAATAATAGTTGGGGTAGTGGACCAGAATTGTCGCAAGAACACGCACTTGGCGACATAAATATTACCCAAGAACAGGCGCAACATATTAACTTATATAAACCAATGGCAGGGGTAAGCCCAGCTGCAATTGCATTTATGAATGGGAATTCATACACCTGGGATGCAGATATTGAAATACAGAATAGTGCTGGGCCAGAAGTAATAGGTAGTTTAAGCGGTTCGTTTACAAGCGGGATGGGAAGGCCTCGGCCTATCTATCCAGCAAACCTCGATTCAGTTGTAAAAGAAGAAGTACTTGAGTTGAAATTCACCACGTCTGCACCACCTCAGAGGCTTGTCCCACCGCTAGCTATTATGCAGACTTCATCGACTCCGGGCCCACATTTTTTTAATGGCGGTTTAAGCGAACGATGGATTTTAGAAGTCAGCCGAAACCAATCATTCAGCACCTTGGTAACATCAACCACCCAAAAATTGGGAGCGGGTTTAAATTACCAGAATGGTACTTGTCAAGAGCAATGCTTGCTCGACTCTCTTTATAAAGATGTAACATTCAACTACACCCCAACCGATACAGGATGGTATTTTTGGCGCGTTCGCTGGTTAAGCAATCCCAATGAGCTAACGGGAGCATCTTATTTAGATGGACCAACCTGGAAATTCTTAGTAAAAGACAGTATTCGCATACCCGAGGATACAATACCTGCAACGCCCGCGGAATGTGTGAACACCTGTCTAGGCCCTATCATTCCGGCATCCGAACAAGTACCTGTTTCAACTGCGGTTGTGGGAAATGTTGTAAACATTGGAATGTTTAGCATGACGCTAACCGAAATCACGTGGAGTGGCTCGAGCGCCACCGGAAAAGGAACAATTCGAGTACCCTTTATGCGCGCTCCAATGAAAGTGCAGTTTTCGGGAATTAAAATAAACGCCAACAATCGGGTGTATCAGGGAGACGTTCGAGGCGAATATGATAATGTGTCAATCATTCCGGGAGGTATTACACAAGGCGTTTCTCAAATTACATCACTTAATCAGGAGCAGTCGGTTGCTTTAAACACGTTTGTTAATTCCACGGGTAGATTGGTTTCGCAGTTTGCCACCGACAACCCAATAGGTTTGCCCATCGGACTAGACCAGGAAGTTGACGACCAACGTGTTACCATTGGAATTGTTGGCCTGCTTTTTACTCCTGAAACAGCAACGCTGAATGCAATGGTTTCAATGGGTTTTGCCGAGTTAAACGGCTGGCTAAGCTTGGGCGCAACCAATGTTTGTTTTCACCCAGATGGTATTGGTGGAGATGGCAAAGGCTTACTTTATTTGCCTGCCGATCATGATATTCCTTTTGGAGATAGCATCACTTTGCGCTTCGATAAAACAGAATTCAATTCAGATTTCACAGCGGTATCCGATTCGGGCACGTATGTTTCATGGGATTGCCGTGGATTTAAAGCATTGAATGTGGACGGTTCTGTCATTTTCGGGAGAAATATTTTGGTGGAAGACAAAACGGACGGAACAACCGGTCCTGCTCAAATAAAAGGGGAGTTTTCTTGCCGCATTCGTCGACAAGGACAATGGTTGGCGCGTCTCAATTTCAATCACCCTTTTCAAATGGCCGGCGCTGCTGGTTGGGGATTCGATGTGGAAGAAGCTTGGTTGGATTTCTCCGATGGACAAAATCCTGACGGATTTCATTTCCCAACAGGTTACGAATTCGACACCACGGCATTTACTGGCGATTTGAACCTAGAATCTATTCCAAATCCGGGAACCTATTGGAGAGGATTTTATTTAAAACGTTTGGCTGTTCGAATGCCTCCACAATTCGAAACATATACAAGTCCAGGTGCTCGACTTACGGCCTCTGTCAACAATATGCTTATCGATCGTCGTGGATTATCTGCTAGTTTTCGTGTTGAGAATATCATTAATGTGGGAGATGGAAATTTAGCAGGTTGGGGCTTTTCAATCGATACACTCAACATCGACATTGTAAAAAACTCATTTTCTCGTGGAGGTTTTGTTGGAAACATTCGGATTCCAGCCAGCGATTCTGCATTGCATTATTCCTCGATGCTTCGGCAGAATTTGCACACCCGTAACTTTAGTTATGAATTCAGAATTACACCCAAAGACACCATCAATGCTGCATTGTGGTCAGCCAAACTATCTTTGCTTCCAACATCCTATATCAGCGCAACAATTGATTCCTCTGGCATATTTGCCCGTGCAGAATTGAGTGGAAACATCACCATCGATACTGAGCTTCCGGCTGTGGGCAGAGTGAATTTCAGGTTCATGGATTTCGAAGAATTGGCATTCCAAACCCGGGCACCTTATATCGATTGCGATTCAAATTGTGTACGTTTCGCATTTGCAAGTCCTCAAAAATTCTTAGGAGGCGATGCGACTGATGATGGTGGCGGAACTAGCGGCGGATTAAGTGGTTTTCCGGTAAGTATCAATGATATCGGTTTAACCATGCGCAACGGTCCTTCGGGGCCTAAAGCGGGACTCGAATTTACACTCAGCCTTAATTTAACAGGCGAAACCAATACATTTTCCGCAGCAACATCTTTGGCCATTTTGGGTAAATTGAATTTGGATGGAGGCCAAGGACAAGTTTGGGAATTTGATGGAGTAGAGCTCGATAGTATTGGAGTTTCGGGATCGGTGGGCGTCGTTTCTATTTCGGGAGGATTGCGTTTTTATAACAATGACGCTACTTACGGAAATGGTTTTAAAGGAATTATTCAGGCCAGTTTCAAGCCAACGATTAGCGCAAAAGTTGCTGCGCAGTTTGGAGAAAAACAAGGCAATCGTTATTGGTTTGTGGATGCTCAAGTAGTCTTCAATCCCGGCATTACACTCATGGCAGGATTGGATGTGTATGGTTTTGGTGGAGGCGCCTATTACCACATGCAACGAACCACTCCATTGCCTTCTGCAGCAAGCTTGGCCACGGCAGATACATCGGGAAAACAAGCTCCGGGTTTGACTTTAAGTGGAGTGAACTATGTGCCTAATTTTTCCAATGCCTTTGGCTTTAACGCCACTGTAATTTTTGGGAATACAGGAGGCGGACAAGCATACAATGCCGATGTAACGTTTGGTGCAGAGTTTTCAAATTCGGGCGGAATTAGTCTGATGTATTTGCGCGGCAACGCCTATTTCATGTGTGACATAACCGAAAGAACAGACCCTCAAATTCACGCAATGGCCGATATTTCATACGATTTCGTTCACGAAATTTTCGATGCGCGTTTTGGTGTTACCATTAATGTTGCTGGAGGAGTTCTAAAAGGTGTAAATCCGGGGGGCTTAGCTGGACAGGCTCATATTTACGCATCGCCAGAAACGTGGTTTGTTCATGCAGGAACACCAACAACTCCCATCGGTTTGAACATTGCTAATGGTCTCCTTACAACCGAATCGTACCTTATGGTTGGAATGAATTTACCTGAACCTATCGATGTTGACCCAAGAGTTACAAGTATAATTACACCCGGAGTGATTGTTCGTAACGCAGCAATTACCGATAGTGGAGATGGCTTTGCTTTTGGTTCTAGGATGCGCCAAAATTTTAATTTCCGAATGATGCCATTTTATGCTCGAATGGGAATGGGAATGGGATTCGATATTTCCTTGAAGAATTATGGGGGCGGTGTTTTCTGCGAAGGATCGGAGCCAGGAACTACAATTGGAGCAAATGGCTGGTATGCACAAGGGCAAATATGGGCATATATAAATGCTGATATCGGAATATATGTTGATTTATGGGTTGCACAAGGAGAATTTAGTGCCTGCAAAGTGGGAGCTGCAGCACTTTTGCAAGGAGGATTCCCGAATCCAAGCTGGGCGCAAGGTACAATTGGTGGTTACTATGATATTCTTGACGGACTAGTTACTGGTCATTGCCAGTTTGACTTTAAAATAGGAGAAGAATGTAGACCTGTTCTACAAAACCCGTTGACAGGTATTGAAATACTTGAGGATTTGGTTCCAATAAATGGAGAGCAAAATGTTGATTGTGGAACGAATCCTGAAGCGTCCTTTAACGCTTCTGTTGAAAAGCCTTTTGATATAATAGAAGACTTGACCGACGGCTCGCAGCGTACCCGAAGATTTCGCTTTGTTATTGATCGTTTTGAACTTAAAAAGGGAGGTGTATTGGTTCAAACTACACGCTCTGTTTCAACCGACAAGTTTAAAGCCAGCATTGTTCCAAGTGCATTTCTCGATCCTTTTACAAATTATACTGCTTCTATTAAGCTTCGAGGAGAAGAGTATAATTTTACCGCATCTTCTTGGGTTCCGGCACTTAAGCGTGACGGCTCACGAATAGAAGCAGAACAAACCAATACGTTCAAAACAGGTCCTTATCCTGATAGAATCAGAGAGGAGGATGTTGCATTTAGCTTTCCATTTAATACGCAGCGGTTTTTTCTTCAAGGAGAATGTAAATCAGGACTTGTTCGGCTTAAAAAAGAGATGCCGTTTTTATGGAATACCTCACCAACACCATCAACAATTCGTAAATTCTCAGTACGATTTATACCTATTGATGGTGGTGCAGAAAAAACCACTTCTCTAACTATTAATGGGCAGAGTATCGAATTTGAAATTCCTGACTTATTAAACAATAAGGTCTATGCTTGCCAGTTGCTAGCAAAGGACAGCACATTAACAACATTGTCGCAAAGCATTCTTGGAACAATTGGTTTAGGTTCCGGTGCCGCTGGGAGTTCGGCTACAGCTACAATATCTGCAAGCCAGATGGCTTCTGTTAATGCCGCTCAATTATCAACAATTCAACAAACATTCTCTGCAATGGGCGCTGGGGCATCATCCAGGAGCAACCGTATCAATGGCCGATCGGTGAGGAAAAATGAAAAGCTGATTTATGTATTTTTCTTTAAAACATCTCAACACAATACCTTGGCAGAAAAAATGCAAGCAAAAAGCGCATCATCAACCGGACGACATGAATTTTTAATGTTCGAAACGCTTGAACCAAAATATACGGGAGGAGAATCATTTGATGTATTTGATGTTAATGGTTTTTCTTATGAATACGCAACAGGCGATGTGCGAAAAATTAAACCTTTGGTGTCATTTACAGATTCGCGCAGCGACAGATGGAATACAGAATACACAAAACCAATTATTTACGATTTGCATCAGATGTTAACTGCTGAATCATTTACAAATTGGAGATTCTTCAGGGCTAACCCAGATACTATTGGAATTCCGCCTTATAGAACAGTTAAATTTCACCAAAATTTTGTTTTCGCCACAAAACTCTCTAGCTCTGAGTTTTTGCCGCAAAGCACAGCACCTAATTCTGTTTTTGGAAACATAACGAGCGTTCAGCAACCCTCAGCAATAGGTGTTGGAGGATCTTTTGGCTATTCTTCAGCATTAACGAACTCTCCAAATACATTGTATTTAAAAGTAAATACGGGAGCTCAAACCTTAGCAGATTATACGCGCATGGTTACTATTACAAACAGGGTAATGCTAAATTATGGCAATCCTTATACAAGTGAGTTTTATCCAACTCCAATTCGAACGCGCTTACGCCAATTTTTAGGATTTGGATGGAGGCCCATGTATAGAGGGCAATATCAGGTGAGTTATTTTTACGAACCTCCATTTAACCTCTGCGATACTCTGGATGATTTTATTATACCTACAACTAATCGCAAATCATATACTTATTAAATTATGAAAATCCTATTCGTTATTTTCTTCGGATTATTTTTGGCGCATTCTGCTTTTTCACAAGATGAAAAAATTAAGATGAAAGCTCGACATTATAAAGATTCGGTAGTATTGCGCTGGGCGCCTCTCAATCCATTAGAATGGGCTCAGATGAATCGCTATGGATATAGAATAGAACGCTATGAAATTAATGAAACGACGAAAGGAAAAATAAATCCTAAAAAGCTGGGGCCCGACACCTTGAAGCCATTGTCGCTCGAAACATGGAAGTCAACTTTTCCTATAGATCATCCATATGCTCCAATTGCCGTTCAGGCATTATATGGAAAAAACTTCGAAGTCTCTTCTTCTTCAGAAGTTGATCAATTAAAGGCGAAGTCGCAGGAAGCCTTGTTGCGACATTCATTTGCTTTGCTCATGGCCGATATTGATGCTCCTACTGCAATGGGGCTTGCTTTACGTTATTGCGACAAAAGTCTCCCAACAACAGGAGCGGTTCAATATCGACTTATCTCTTTGCATCCAACCATGAAGGATACAATAGAATACGGCATTCGTATTGAGGACCCCATAGACGAAGTCCCTTTACCTCCAATGATTGAATCGGAAAGTGGAGATAAATCAGTGAAAATGCGCTGGGAAATTGAACTTCAGAATCCTAAGTTTACCGCATATTGGTTAGAACGAAGTTTAGACAATGGTACTTCCTGGCGACGAACTTCGAAACAGCCTATTCTTAAGGCAGACCATCAAAGTGCCGTAGAAAAAGAACGTTATATTTATATCGACGACACACTGATTTCCGAGAACTACAAACCCATTTGGTATCGTCTTCAAGGCATTACTTCTTTTGCAGAATTAAGTCAATATTCACCAATTGTTATAGCAATGGGAACAGACAAAAATGCACCACCTCCTCCAATTATGAAAGAGCCCAAAGATATTGGTGAAAAAATGCAGGTTATTTGGGAATATCCTGATATCCCGACAGATTTCAAAGAATTTCGTATTGGAAAATCGAGCCTAATTAATGGGCCATTTGTTCCAATCGAGAACATAACATTACCGGTGTCGGCTCGCACTTGGACAGATAACAATTTCGATGCTTTGGGCGAAAATTATTATGTGGTTTATGCAATAGACACTTCTGGAAACACATCCGTATCGCTTCCTGCTTATGGTTTTTTAAAAGACTCTATTCCCCCTTCAAAGCCTGTTAGGCCAAGTGGGTCAATAGATACCAACGGCGTTGTTCGCCTTCATTGGAAACTTGGACCAGAGAAAGACATTCTGGGATACCGTGTTTACTTCGCCAACGCCATCGACCATGAGTTCTCCATACTTACACCAAAACCCAATCAGGACACTGCGTTCACAGACACGATAACACTCAATACCTTATCAAAAAAAATCTATTACAAAATTGTAGCGGTCGATAGAAACTACAACCACAGTTCGGTCTCTGAAATTCTCACTTTGGTAAAACCCGATATTTTACCACCCGTTGAGCCGTTGTTTTCGAATTTTAAAGTGAGCGACAATTCCGTCGACTTGAGTTTTATTCCAAGTTCATCGAAAGATGTTCAAACGCATGAAATTTATAGAGCGGAAGCAGGAACTTCCAACTGGGTGAAGATCTTCAGCTGGAGGAAACCGGAAATCATTTCTACATACAGCGACAAAAGTGTAAAAGGCGGAACATATTACCAGTATACCATTTTGGCAATTGACAGCTCAGGCAATAAGTCGAAACGCTCACCAACGGTTGATGTGAGAGTAATCCCCAAAGTTTCTAGAGAAGCATTAAGCTCTCCACAAGCAACATTCAATGCCGAAAAGAAAAGTATAGACCTCAGTTGGAAAAAACCAGTAGCTCCGGTAAAGCACTATGTAATTTACAGAGGAAAGTCGGGGAAACGCCCATCTTCTTTAATTTCTGTTGAAGGGAATTTGACTAATTTTTCTGATACCAGCATGACGGGTAAAGGAACATATCGGTATATGATACGGGCAATTTATGCAGACGGAGGAGAATCACCGTTTTTATATTTTCAAGAAGTTGAGGTGAAATAATCCATGGGTTTTATCCCCCGGATGCTGAC
>JBIPLZ010000283.1:0-3591 GCA_044369395.1 Flavobacteriales bacterium
TTGATTTCCATTCTGCAAGGGCAAGCCAGGTTAATAAGAAACTCGATAACACAAAAAAGTAATCTAGCCCCAGAAAGCTAAATTAAAGCGATTGCTTGATTTTTTCTTGAATGTTCATCAACTGATCTGCTGACAGTTGAAGCTTCGGTTTTGTGAAATTGATATCACCAGCTTCGTTTATTGGCAACAAGTGAATGTGGGCATGAGGAACCTCCAATCCAATAACAGCCATTCCCACTTTTTTACAGTCAAACGACGTTTCAATTGCTTTCGCGATAGATTGACTGAATCCAAATAGTTGCTGAAGCTTTTCGGGTTCTAAATCAAAGATATTATCGATTTCTTCTTTGGGAATAACTAATACATGTCCTTCAACTAATGGAAATACATCCAAAATAGCTATGAAATCATTGTTTTCTGCAACTTTGTATGCAGGAATTTCACCCTGAATAATGCGTGTGAAAATGGAAGGCATACTTAGCGAGCAATTTCCATTACTTCAAGGTTGACCTTTCCGTTAGGAACAATTGCTTCAACAATGTCCCCTACTTTTTTTCCAAGAAGCGCTTTCGCAATGGGCGAACTCACCGAAATTTTCCCGGTTTTCATATCTGCTTCATTTTCGGCAACCAATGTATACGACATGATTGCATTGTTGGCAGTATTTTTAATCTTCACTTTGGATAAAATCAAAATCTTAGATGAATCCAATTTCGATTCGTCGATGATTCGAACATTCGAGAGGATTTCCTCCATTTTAGAAATCTTCAATTCAAGAAGTCCTTGTGCTTCTTTGGCAGCATCATATTCGGCATTTTCAGAAAGATCTCCTTTATCACGAGCTTCAGCAATTTGAGCAGAAATTGATGGACGCTCCACATTCTTTAACTGATTTATTTCAGCTTGCAATCTTACTAATCCTTCAGCAGTTAGGTAGGTAATATTCGACATAATTGGTGTTTAAGAAATATAAAACGGAAAGACCCTTCCAAAGAAGAGTCTTTCCGTTGAGAGGCTAAGTTATAAAAGCCGCTTATAAAAACAAAATTTGTTTTATCAGAGATTAATTCGAGCTCCGATAGTATGAACACCCGCAAATGGGTTAGTTGTACGATACGAATAATCGAGAGAAAATGTAGTTCCTTTTTTGTTTAAAGGAGCTTCAACAGAAAATCCAGCAGTAGGACCAGTTAAAGCACTAGTTCTTCCTTCTGTTGTGTATCCTGTACTTGCAGTTGCAGCAGCCCCTCCATTCATTTCGAGCACATAACCTGCACGAACCATGAACATTTTATTGAATGCATATTCCGCACCTCCTTGAAACTGATCGCGAGAAAATGAATTTGATGTGAAATTCATTGCAACATTCAATTTATGTTTATCAGCTAAATCGAATACATAAGCACCACCAATATTTAATAATGAAGGAAGTTCAAATGCTTCATTTCGTTGCTCAACAGTTAAGGTTGCACCTGTAGTTGGAATTGAACCACGGAAAGAAAGACCATCACCACTAAATTTCATACGTGGTCCAACATTACGAAGTGAGATACCGAAACGAATATTTTCTTTTTTTCCAGCAATGTATTGAACACCTGCATCAAAGCAAACTCCCGTTGAACGAACATCCGAAATACTTTGTGAAATCGTTCTCAATACAATTCCACCATAAATACTGTTGGAGAATTCCTTCGCATACGAAAGACCAATATTGGTGAAATTGGGAGAAAAGGTAGCGCCTGTTGATTCAGGTTGATCAACAGTAGTTACATCAAGATCACCAAAACTCATCGACATAACACTTAAACCAATGGTTCCCGTTTTATCTTTTCCAACACCTTGAGTTAATCCAAAAGCGTTAATACGAATTCCCGCTCCACTCAACCAATTGGTGTTAGCAAAAAGAATTTCAGTTTTTTTGGTAAAAGCGGTACCCGCAACGTTTAGGAACTGTGCTTCCAAACCACGAACCATCGAAGTATTAGCACCAGCCCATCCCGAACTGCGAGCAAACGGATTTATCATTAACTCCGTAGAACCAGCCTGACCAATTCTGTCTTCGTTACCTGAATATCCTGTAACAACACCAGTCAAAATAGCTGTTGTTGTTAAAATTAAAGAGATATAGAATTTTTTCATTTTCGTCTTTATTGAGATAGATGATTCTGCAATTAGAAAGTATCAAGGTCAATTGGTCGCATTACACCAAAGAATTTAACCACTTTTTCTCCAACGCCTGGAACATCGACGTGAATAATATATATACCGCTAGAAATACTAATACCAGCTTGGTTTTTTAAATCCCAATCTAAAGATGTTGAAGGATCTGCTTTACTATATGTTCTCACTAAAATTCCACTAGTAGTGTAAATTCGAATCTTACAGTCCTGAGGTAGATTTGTAATCTTAACACGATTGTCTAACTGGTTTTTCTCATAACCAGAATATGCATAATATGGATTTGGAACGACATTAATAAGATCCAAAGCAGATTTTGCTGTTTCACCTTGATTACGTTTTGCAAATAAGTCACCTGTGTTGAAAGAATATAAAGGACGATTCGCGTTTACAGCAGTTTCTGTAGAATCAGATGCATTGTAAAACTTTGCATATGGGCGATTTACACGGATACGTATTTTCAATTCATTCGATAGGAATTCTTGATTATCAACCCCCAAAGGAACAGCTACCCATGCAGCATCTTTATAGACAGCACGTTTATTAGCTGCTGTCGGATCTGATAATCTAGTACGAATAAATGCACCTTTATCGTATCGTGGCATATCATTAATTGAACTGCCAGAATGATTAAACACATATATAAAATGTTTACCACCTAATACATTTAGAAGTTCACCCGTGCTTTGATTAAAGATTACAGAACGAGATGAAGGATTGAATTTCATATCACGACCATTATCTTGAGCTAAACGAGAAGATTCACCAAAACCGATATTCAAACGCTCTCCTGTTTCAACATTGATTGCATATCCTGGAAACCAACTCATACCTGTTCCATCACCATCAGGATTACCATTTTGATCAACAGATGGAGCAGCACGTAAATTTCCTTTTTCTGCATTTCCTTGAGCGAAATCTGCATCGTCACCCGTTTCAAAAACAGGACAACGTGTCCATTTTGATTTATCAGGAGTGAAAACAATGTCAACACTAGAAATTCTCTTCAAGTTACCCTGAATTTGAGTCGTTGCAGATGTGTTATATGCAGGACCATCATTGTAACGAGAAACCAACATAAATGGAGCCCATGTTCCACCAATTACTTTTTCGAATATTGAACGCTCATCTAAACCAAGAACATCGTTACATGTAACATCAGCACCAGTTCCTGTGTTCTCTAAAGTTCCAGAACGAATCCAATTAGCTGCATTATCGCAACCTTCTTGATCTGTTAAGAAAGTTAACCAACGTCTCGAATTGTCTGCAAACTCTTGAGAACCATCAATAAATCCATTGCCAGATAGAGGATTCACTCCTGGTTCAACAACTTGTCTAAAAGTTGCCGATAATCCCCATTCTGAAATTACTTCTTCTACACCTTTTGATATGCTATGCTTTGCAACATATTCA
>JBIPLZ010000031.1:0-12118 GCA_044369395.1 Flavobacteriales bacterium
CGCCGCCTGGACTCTCCCACCCCACTTTTTACCTGCTTAACTGTGTCTGGCATCCAGATATGAATTTGGGGGCTTACCTACCTCTATCTTAGTATTAGAGGCAATTGTCAGCTTGCATCTAATTTATTTAAATAGTTAGATGCGTTCGAAAGATGGATTTCTTGTTTTTTAGAATCCATTTTATCAAAAGTTCTTACTAACATGCCAAGTCTTGGATTCTGCAAGAAAAAATCTCTATGGGTATGCATAAATCTCCAGAATAAGCCATCCCATACTTGTTGCCAATCCCCTTTTTTATAATCACTCATTTTCATTAAGTAATTGCTTCCGCTGATGTATGGCTTTGTCGACATAATTCCTCCATCAGCAAACTGACTCATACCATATACATTGGGAACCATTACCCAATCGTAGGCGTCAATAAACAATTCCATAAACCAACGATAAACTTCATCGGGGTCGAATTCGCAGAGAAGCATAAAATTGCCAATGACCATCAATCGTTCTATGTGGTGACAATAACCACTTTCTAAAACTTTTTTTATAGTACTATCTATTGGTTCAATTCTAGTTGTTCCATTCCAAAAAGATGCTGGGATTTTCCGTTTAAACTTCCAGTAATTTTTTGTTCGTTCTTCATTCCCTTTAAGTTGATAAACAGCTCTAATGAATTCTCTCCAACCTACAATTTGTCTGATAAAACCTTCTAATGAATTTAACGGTATTTCATTGTTAGATGCATACTGCAATGTCTCATCAATAATAAACTGAGGTGTGAGGAGACCAACATTTAGCATGGGTGTTAAAATGCTATGATGCAAAAAAGTTTGGTTTGAAACGATTGCATCTTCATAAGCACCAAACTCTGAGAATCGGGTTTCTAAAAAAACATTTAACCATGTTTTACTTTCATCAAATGTTGTTGGATAACAATATTCAACATTTAATTTACCATAATTATCTGGAAAATGTTTTTGCGTGTATTCGACGGCTTCATTATAAAAATCATTTACTGAGATAGCATCCACTTTCGGTGGAGTTTTGCCTTTGGGGTATTTTAATCGATTCTCATCATCAAACGTCCATTTACCACCAATTGGTTTTTTAGAATCCTCTAATAATATGTTTCTACTGAGTCGTTGATTTTTGTAAAAATCAGTTTGGAACATGCGTTTTCTTTCCGAAAAATAGGAATCAATTTCATCGGGAGTATTTAAAAATAAAGGGGATTGATGTTTATTTAACCGAATTGAATAATTGATACAAGCCTTTTCTAATCTACGTTGCAACAAATAGTCAGTTGTGTCTATGTATTCCAACTCTTCTATTCCGATTGAATTCATGTACTTAATAAGTTCTCGAATGTCACTTATCTCACTTGTTGAATCAACATAAACTACCTGAATATTTTTAGATAAAAGATAGCTCTCATAAAACTTCATACTCGCTCTGTGAAAAGCAATCTTCTGTTTATGGAAATTGTATTGCTTGAAAAATAAATATTCTTCGACCAGATAAATCGTATCGCATTTTGAGATTAAAAATGTTTCTTCAAATAATTGATGAGGGAATAAAATGCCGACACGCATAATGTATTTTTATTTTATCGATGTTGTATTTACCATCTTTTAATTAACTCCCAAACACTTGACATATAAGTAAAATTGAAATAAATCATAATAAATTAATAAGATGATTCTGATATAATTATCTTATTCACAATTAATTTACGATTTACTTTTTGATCGAAATGTTGATGAACTATTTACATGTTTCTTTAGAATTCTTTGGCCTTCTTTTTTCACTGCGTCTGTTTTCCGAAACCCCCAAATAACATCACTTGCAGCTTTACGAGAGGCCTCAATATCAACAATTGGATTTGGATAATCTACTCCAATAACAACCTGATATAGATTTTGTTCCATCGAACTCAATTTCCAGGGTTCGTGAATTAATTCAGCTGGAACATTTTTTAATTCGGGTATCCATGTTTTAATAAATACGCCATCTTCATCATGCTCTTGTGAGTTTTTTATTGGATTGTAAATTCGTATTGTATTGATTCCAGTAACACCCGATTGCATTTGCAACTGAGGATAATGAATTCCGGGTTCGTAATCCAAAAACTGTCTAGCTAAAAAATGTAATTCACGCCAATCTTGCCAAAGATTAAAAACAAAAAATGAAACCACCATGGCCCGCATTCTGAAATTGATATACCCAGTTGCTACCAAACAACGCATACACGCATCAACAATAGGAACTCCGGTTTTGCCAGATTGCCAGGCCAAAATATATGCATCATTTTTAGGTTTTAAAACCGCATTATACGCACTATTCACATTTTCAAATTCCATACTGCACTCATCTTCAAATTTTTGAATGAAATGACAGTGCCAATGCAAACGCGAAACAAAATTGGAAAGGGCTCTTTTATTGGTTGCATCCGAATAATGTTGCATGGTATATTGGTAAACCATCCGCATGCTAATATTTCCGTAACTCAAATAGGGCGAAATTCGACTACACCCTCTGCGACTCAATTGAGGTTTCGATATGTGTTTGGAATAGTTAACGTAGCGTTCTTTTAAGAAACTTTGCAAGTATTTCCAAGCATTGGATTCACCGCCTGGCTGGAACATTTTGTTATTCGTGGTAATTTCAACATTCAACTCAGGTCCTTTATTGGAGTTATAAAATCCCTCATCGAGTTTTAAAAAATTCCAATCTACTTCATCAACAAATTTAGGTGCTTCCTGCATTTTATGCTTCCATAGTTGATCCCAAACCTGTCGTGATTTTAATTTTCGCACCACACCATTCTGCTGATACTCTTCCCACTTGATGCTGTTTTCAAAGCAAAATTGTTGAATAAGAAGATCTCTATCGTACGTTACTTTATTGCCAGTTTCTTGATGCGAGAAGATTTTTTGGATATGATAGTGTTCAGAAAGTTTTTTGAATACCGTTTTCACTTCATCGTGAAAAACATAAACCTGAGAATTCAAATCAGCAAGTTTATATTGCATTTCCTCCAATGATTGATGAACAAATCGCCAATGCCGAACATCGCTATCATCATAATTCATTACGGATGGTTCAAAACAAAACAAAAGCAACACCGGTAAATTTTGCTTTTGTGCATAGTAAAGTGGTTCGTGATCAGTAAATCGCAAATCTCTTTTAAACCACACAATGACAATTTCTTGCTTCACACTATTTTGAACTCCAAAATCAATGCTTGCAAGATATCAATAAATGCAAACTGTTATTGAATCTATTTGAGGACTATACTTTGGAATTAAACAAATATAGATTTGCCTCTTCCCTTCGCCTTTTAGTCAATCCGGAAAGCACCTTCCCCGATGCATAATTCCAGCGCAAAAACTCATCGTAAATGCTCAAATCGTTGGCGTTTATTTTAGCTTTTCTAAGCAGGGTAGATTCAGAAAATGCATGAACTCCAACATTGTATGTAAATGATACAAGTGCATCAAATTGGTTTTGATTGATATTCAACAGTTTTTCATTCACTGCCGACTCAAATTCCGATATTGTTGCTAGTAATAATTGAGTTGCCTCCTCCTCAGAACGTAACTGATCACTTATCATCACCAATCTGCCCTCAGGATAGCGCGTTGAACCATAACCAATAGTTACGATTCCAGCAGGACAATGATAAGCACTAAGTCGCAAACCTTCATACTTTTTAATAAACGCTAAACCTGCTGCAGATATTGATTTCATTCGAAATAGCTAAGGTCAAAAAATGTTTAATGATTGAAAGTTTTGTGAATCTTCATCTCGGGGTAATGTTTTAGGCAAGACGATTTTTACAAAAGTCAACAATGTTTTAATAAATCACAATACCCGAATTTTTGTTGAGCACTATCATTTAAGATTCTAATAATATTAATTACAACCAAAAAATTTGGTGCTTATGGCTCTTTTTTGTTTTTGTTAAATGAGTATTGAATACTAGCATAGATAAAATGAAGTTGAATAAAATTATATCGATTCGTTCCGTTTGCTCCACCTTCAAGCAGTCTATAGCCAATGTTTCCTTGTAGGTTTTTAGAGAAACTATATCGTCCAGATATAGAAATGTCAATTGCTCTGCCTTTACTTGCAGCTAAGCCATCTCCAAAAAAATCAATACCTATTTTTTGAGATATATCCCAATTGGCTATGAGATTGATAAGTGGAGCGAAACCAATACTAAAATTTTCCTTTAAAAGCTCACTATTCTTCAACGAGAATCCGGCATCTCTAATTTTTGCTGACAACCCAAGACCCAATTTAAAATTGTCTTTGCTTATGATTCTTCGATTATAGGTAAAACGATAAGAATTAAACTTGTAAACAGCTTCTATTGGTATGTTAGCTTTGAAATTTTTTCCATCAAATAGTATATCCTTTTCTAATGTTCCAATTTCTACAATTTTTAAGGGGGCATAAAGAATTGAAAAATGATTTTTTCCATGTGATAAATACCCAGCCCGCAACCTCAAAAATGGACTTACTGGAGTTTTAAAATCATTTTTCAGAGAAAAAATCGTTCCATTATTGCCATTGCGAATATCATTAATTTCTGTTAAAAATGCTCCTGTTTCAAGATTAACGAAAGTCTGAGCAGACATAGTATTTATTGAATAATATAGGATAATTATTGTTAGAAAAAATATCCTCATAAAATATCCTCTTTATGTTTTTGTTTTTTTTCTGTAACTGAAAACGATTTATCGAAAAAATGAGAATTAGGTATTGTAATTATTTCGTTATCGTTTGTTTTGAGATGAATAAAAAAGTAGTTCATTTCTGTTACTTCACCTTCATAATGGTAGTCTTTGTGTAATACTTTTACATAATCTCCCAATTTGACATGATGATTAAAAAATATCAAAATACTCGAAGTGATATTTGCAAGTAATGACCATCGAGCAAAAAAAGCAATACCCAAAGCTGTCAATATTGTACTTGCAAACAATGCAATTTCATTTTGTTTGAAGCCCCAAACTCCAGTTAGAAGGATAATTGCAGTCATTGTCGTAAATAACTGCACAGCGCTTATTGCCATTTTTCTCCTGCTCCTTTCTAATCGAGTTTTTTTGAGAAAATTATTTATAACTGTTTTGAAAATAAAATACAAGATGATGTAGCAACCTAATATAATGAAGGTCTCAGTAATTTGAATGTTGACCGCGTTCATTGATGATTTATGAATTAGTTTATTTTCTATGTCTTTGCAATTTATGTTGTCGGTTGTGTCGTCCGTTTAGCTTGCACCTAATTTTTTGCAGATTTTGGTTGGGCGGGATTTTCAACATCCCGATAGCTATCAGGATTTGTTCTGAGAACTGAACTTTCTGTTACCACAAAACTGTCAAGCGAAGACGAATCCCTGTCAATTGCAAATGTGCTATTTACGGTTGACTTTCTTTCGTCCTTTCTATTTAGCATTTGATATTTCATTTTTCCTGCACCATACAAGTTGGAATATGTCGAACTGGAAAGTTGCAAGAGTTTGCAATGAAACACATTTTGTTTGCCTCTTTATGTAATTCATTTGCTCTATCAATTTGTGTTTGGTCAATTATAACTACAGATGGCCGTAAAATAACTTCTGTAAAGTGTCCGCCATTTTCTTCTGTTTCTTTCATCGTTCCACTTGCATTGTCTTTATAGTCAACAACGGTTATTCCGTTGGCTGAACACAAATGCAAATACCACAACATATGGCAACCTGATAATGATGATACTAAAAGGTCCTCTGGATTATGTTTGGAATTATCGCCAAGAAATGCTTGGTCTGAGGAAGCCAAAATATCCACTTTGTTTTCAATTAAAATAGTATGATTTCTGTCGTATGATTTATAGTTCTTTGTCCCAAGTCCTTTATTGCCTGTCCAAATTATAGTCGCGTTGTAATGGTGTTCTTTTAACATAAAGGTTATTTTTAAATTACTAGTCAACCTATTAGTGATTGCTTTTAAGCTTGCCCTTAACTAATTCATTCGCGATAATACACCTCCAAAATATCTTCCCCAACCTGCATCGTTTCCAAAGGACTTCCTTCTATAATTGTAGCTTTCAATCCAGCTTCCAAGTTCATGGGTGCTTTAAATCTTCGAATGTCCTCAAAAAACCAAAAGGAATATCAATAATAGTCTTGTTGTCAAGTTCTACAAAACACTCCGCGATGTCTACCCCACCAACTTCCATTTTAACCAAGGTGTAGATGTTTGTAACTGTCTTCCCTATGATTTCTTCTGTCTGCATTTTTTGTAGGCTTTGTCGTCTCGAAGTGTTGGTAAAAGGAAGAGATGAATGTTTTAAGTTGGACGAATGTAACAAATGACGACAATGTTTTCAATTATGTAAAATGCTCAATTTTTGATGCGGGATATTATCAACCTCCCTTTTTCCTCATCTGAATCTCGTCAAAAGTCTTTTCGTAGTCGTTAAATTCTGTTCCCAAAAGTCGATCCCAAATACGAAAATGAACTCCATAATTCCCATTGAATTTACTATGGTGCATATTGTGATGAGTGCTTGAAGTCATCAATTTCCCTATACTTTTATTCCACCAACTCGGAAAGAATTCGTATCCAAGATGTGATTTTATATTGTCTAAAAATCCCCAAATTTGGATGAGTCCAAATGCAGGAACATACATAGGAAAAACCATGCTTACTGGTACAATCCAAGAGGTTAGCAATAAGGTTTCTACCCAATGAAATGATAGCGATGTAAACGGATTAACATCTATACTTTTATGATGAACTTTATGAACGTATTTGAAAATTTTGGGATGATGCAAGAGTCGGTGAATCCAATAAAACCAAGTATCATCGAGAAATAGAAAGATGAAAAATCCTCCAATTGCAAAAAATTTGGGATACTCATTAATGTCTGTATATATTTTTGTTAAGCCCTTTACTTTCATCAAGTAAATTACCAAGACGATCAAGGTACTTACCATTAAAGTAAAAAGACTATTGATTATTTCATTCTTAATTTGTTTGGCATCAACCCTTTCTTTCAGCTGAATTCGCCAATTTTGAAGTCGTCTTTTCAATAATTTCCACACTAGGAAATAAACTACAACGATAAATCCATAGTTGATTAAGAATTGCCCTACAGCTGCAGGAATTTGTTTTAGGATTTCTTGGAATGCTTCCATCTAACATTTGTTATTGAATGAAATGCAAAAGTCAAAAAACAGATTTTCATTCTACTTCACAAATGTTACTTAATGATGTTTTTTCTTATTCTGCTCAAACTTTGTGGTTTTATTCCTAAATAGGAAGCAATGTATTGAAGAGGAATATTTTGAATTAAATGTGCTTTTTGATCTATCATTTTCTGATAGCGTTGTTCTCCGGTTAGCAATGCTAGATCATTTGCTCTAACTGTTGAAAACGATATAGATTTTTCAAATATTGATAAAAATAGGTTTTTAAAATATTCGCTTTTTTCTACTAGTTGTTTGGCTTCAACATGAGAGATTTTCAATAATTCACATTCCGTTATACATTCAACATTTTCAGTGGCTTTGGTTTGATTAACAAAGGATGAAAATGAGGTAATGAAACCAGATTGAGAACATAAAAATGTTGTTTGCTCTTCTTCATTCTCATCATAATAAAACAAGCGCATAAATCCTGAATTTATGAAATACAGGTTCTGGGGTATTTTGTCTTGCTCTTCCAAAACAGAATTTCTAGAAATAGAAATGGGAATAAAACTTTGTTGAATATGTTCAATGTCCTCAATCGTCGGGTTCCCTGTTTTTGAAATCTCTAAAATTAATGCGTCAAAAATTTTGTTCCTCATGTTATATTATTGATTTCAGTTAAGTGAACATAAAGGTTCCGCGAGCAGGCGATGGCAAACCTATGATGCGAATTCCATAAATAATATTCAATTTTGTTACTTCTTTTTTGATGCATTTTTTTGTCTTGAAATAGGCAATGAGCCTTTTGAAAGGATTCCATTAATATCAAGCGGCATTATTTTGGGGGAATAACAACGTGAGTAATTTCCCAGACCTAGCTGTCCTGAGGGATTGTCTCCAAATGTATAAATCTTGCCTGTTGAGTCAACTGCAATAGATTGAAAGCACCCGCCTCCAATGTCTACAATGTTTTTAAAAGAATTAATTAAAATTGGAGTTGAGTAGCTGATAGTGTCTCCTGTTCCTAACATTCCAAAATGGTTTTTGCCCCAAGCCCATACATTTTTATTTTCATCAATAGCAAGTGAATGCCAACTGCCACAAGCGATCTTAGTGAATTTTGGCAATCCTTTAAATAGAATCGGGTGGTCATAGTATTTTCTCGTTTCCTCCATAAATTGAAATGCTGGATCAGAACCCCAGACCCAAATATTGCCATCATAATCTAAAGCAACTGAGTGATGCCAACCAACTGCTATTTCTTTTATTAGTGGAATACCTTCAATTTTTATTGCAAATCGTTGAAACTCTTCTCCCTTTTCACCAAGTTCATTAAAAGTATTTCCACCCCATCCCCAAACAGTTCCATCATTTTTTAGAGCCAAAGTGTGATAACCAACAGAAGCAATACTAACAACATCAGTTAAAATTTCCGAGTTTGAATTTTGCAAAACTTCTACTGGCCAAGAACTATGTTCTCTTGTCCCATTGCCAAGTTCAGCAAAATAGTTATGGCCCCAACACCAAACTGTCCCGTCTTTTTTTAGCCCTACAGTATGCCAATGTCCACCTTCAACAGCAACAAAATTTGTATGATTTGGTAATTTCTGTGGCGTCAACTGGTCATTCACTGATGTACAACCAAGTTGTCCGTAATTATTTCTGCCCCATAAAAATAGGTTTCCATTTTTGTTAAGCGCAATACTATGGTCGTATCCCCGTGATATAACAACAATGTCATTTAAACTTTTTATTTTTTTAGGGATGGGTGAATTTTTAAGAGTACTATCTCCTAATTGCCCATAATTATTCCTACCAATTGTCCAAACATGTCCTTGTTTGTCTAAAATTAGAGCGTGTCCATTTCCACCGTCCAGTATTTGTCCTGATAGAGTTAATGACGAAATTGTCAATATTAGAATAGTAATTTGTCGTCTCATAAAGTTGCCCATAACGTTTTACTGCTAAAAGAAGTTGGCGATTTCTAAGCGCTAAACTGTCTGCCGCCATTAAGTTTGATACGAAGCACAATCCCGATAGCTATCGAGATCATATAAGCACAGCACCTCCAATTTCTTGAAGGTACTTTTACCTGCTGGCATTTTCTCCGCTGTTATCACTCTTTGATGAACTTTTTCGTGTATATATTTTGCCCTTGTGCAATTGTAACTAAGTAAATGCCCTTGGTTAAATTAGAAATATCAATGCTATTTTTGTTTTTTACATTCATTAAAACTTGTCCAAGTAGGTTGCTTATTGAGAGTTCATTTATGTCGTTTTGGGAAACATTTAAATTTAACTCTGTCTTTGCTGGATTTGGATAAATGGAAAAATTATTTTTGAAGTTTACTTCAGTTAATCCAATTGGAGCAGAGCACAAACCATGAGTTCCTAATTGATTTCTGTTTGGACTGTTTAGCATAGCAGTATGCATTCTTGTCGCTTGATCTGTTGTAAACATATACTTATATGGATCCCAGGGATAATCCATGAAATTCATAAACATTTCTCCTTCTGGTGCATTTGTCGGGCTATTGCATGAACCAACATTTAATGGATAAGATGGTGCGCCAACATTTTGTGCTGCTGCTGATGGTGTATCGTCACAGTAATCCGTGACACAAGCCCCATCACCCCAAATATGCCTGAGTCCCAAATAATGTCCAACCTCATGTGTAAGTGTTCTACCTTCAACCATTGGGGAACCATAAATACCACTTGGATATAAATTATTAGACCCAATTGCTTTAGTATAACACCAAATACCATCTGTCAAATCTGTTCCTGCACCTACAAGTCCTGTTAATCCACTTAGCGGAGGATAAGTAGCTACACCTAAATAGCTTAATGCCGGATTTTTATCACTTATCCATACGTTTAAGTATTTCGCAACATTCCAAATACTTTGTGGTTTAATTGTGCCATTTAAGTAGGCAGCCAATGTCGTTTGTGTTGAAAATTCATTAGGATTGGTCCATCCTCTTGAATTGTAATCGACTCGATCAATTCCTGGTTCGGGTAATATGTTTCCAAGAGTATCCTTTGTTGCTAAACAAAATTGAATACCAACATTGGCTATTTTAACTCTTCCGTTAGTATCAATATTATCAATTGGTAGCGTTTGATTGATTACCCAATTTACAAAAGCATTAGAGGGATAATTGGAGGAATTATATCCGAGTCCACTAAAATCTTGATTTAAAACAGTTAATTGAGCATTGATTTGCCCCTGTAAAATATTAGGAAAAGTACCGATGGGCACTCCGTTGTGTATTACATGAAAAATAATAGGAATTATAAATTGATTAGAAGATTTATTTTCGTTTTGTTGAATAATTTTTGATTCCGAAATTGATTTTTGAAACTCATTTTCCCATGCTATAGTTGGAACTTCTGTCCCACAAAATTCATTTTCTTGTTGAGCATGAAGAATCATACTTAAAAGCAGTATGGGAATTATGTGAAGGATTCTATTTTTCATTAGTTCAAATATAAGCATTGGACGAATAAAAAAGGCAGATGTTTAATTGTTGACGAGTCGCACAAACGCTGATAGACAAACTAATTTATTCACGATAGTACACCTCCAAAATATCATCACCAACCTGCAACGTTTCTGCTGGAATCCCATCTATAATTGGAGCTTTCAATCCAGCTTCCAATTTCATGGGTGCTTTAAATCTGCGAATTTCATCCCATAAACCAAGTTCTAAAAACCGACCTAAGGTTGCGGCTCCACCTTCTACAATGACGGACGTGAGTTTTTCATAACGCAAATAATCCATGATGCGCGGAAGAATTTCTTCGGCAAAATTCAATTGAACGTATTCGATGTTGAAAATGGGACGTGTTTCTAAGCGGTTGAAAACGATTGTCCGTCCGCGATCTTCGAAAATACGATGCGTTCTGGGAACCTTCAAATTGGCATCAATCACAATACGCACAGGATCTTTTCCTTCCCAATGTCTTGCTGTAAGCTGGGGATTGTCGATAAATACGGTGCGAGATCCAACTAAAATGGCAGATTCTTCAGTTCTCCAGCGATGCACCATGACTTTGGATTCTTTCCCACTGATAGCAAAACTGCCAGTTTCTCCGTTCTCTCGCAAAATATCCATGAAACCATCTTGGGTTTCGGCCCATTTCAAAATAATGTAAGGTCGTTGCTTTTCATGAAACGTATTAAAACGACGATTCATCCAACGTGCTTCCTCTTCCAATAAGCCCAATTCAACCTGAATTCCAACTTCGCGCAAACGCGCGATTCCTTTGCCCGAAACTAGTGGATTCGGATCTACAGTTGCAATAACAACCTTGGGGATTTTATGTGTAATAATCAGTTCGGTGCAAGCTGGAGTCAAGCCTTGGTGATTGCAAGGTTCCAGCGTAACATATAGGGTTGATTTTTGTAAAAGTGATTTATCGTCAACTGAATTGATGGCATTGACTTCAGCATGAGCTCCTCCATACCGTTGGTGAAAACCTTCTCCAATAATTTGGTCTTCGTAAACAATAACACATCCCACAAGTGGATTCGGTGCTACATTTCCCATTCCTTGAGCAGCTAACTCAAGTGCTCGTTTCATATACATTTCCATGCTGCAAAATAGAAAAAAGCATGTTTGCATGTTTATTTGTAAAACATCTTTCAGTCATTTGCATTCAATTAAAACTGCACATGCTTATTCAGCAAAATAATTTGGCCTCCATTCAACGGACTTTCGAAGAGCGATTGAGTAATCAATACGAGTCGAACGAAATACGTGCGATGTTTCGGATGGCCGTTCAAAAAATCAATGGTTGGTCGATGATGAAAATTCATCTTGAGCCCGACACACGGGTGAATCAAAGCGATTTGTTGAAGTATTCGAAGTTTTTAAAACGCCTTCGGATGCATGAACCTGTTCAATATGTTGTGGGCAATGCTTGGTTTTGCGATTT
>JBIPLZ010000284.1:0-3576 GCA_044369395.1 Flavobacteriales bacterium
AGTTTCAAGCCTTTCAAATCAATACCTTCCCATGTTGGAAAAGATTCCAATAATTGAAGACGATCGCTTGTTGGCGAAACTTTCACTTCTACACCTGAGCCATCTTCAGCTGGAGCTTGGTAACCCGCATCTTCCACTGCAAATCCACGGGCAGGAAGTTCATCTCCAGTTGGAGCATCGAGTTTCACTTGTTCGCCTTTGTTGTTTGTTAATGTATCGGTAAGTGGATTGAATCGTAAATCACCTGCAATTGCCAAAGCGGTTACCAATTCAGGAGAACCTACAAATGCAAAAGTGTTCGGATTTCCATCGGCACGTTTTGCGAAGTTTCGGTTGAATGAGTGAACGATTGTATTTTTCTCTTGTTTATCAGCACCAACTCGGTTCCACATTCCAATGCAAGGTCCACACGCATTTGCAAATACTTTCGCCCCCATTTTATTGAACACATCCAAATAACCATCGCGATCGATTGTGTAACGAACCAATTCGGAACCTGGTGTAATAGTGAATTCAGCTTTGGCAACTAAGCCTTTTTCATTTGCTTGGTGAGCCAAGGATACCGAACGACTGATGTCTTCGTACGATGAATTTGTACATGAACCAATCAATCCAACATCCACTTTGGTTGGCCAACCATTCTTCTCAGCCATTTCCTTCATTTTGGAAATCGGTGTAGCCAAATCGGGAGTAAATGGACCATTCAAATGCGGTTCTAGTTCATCCAAATTGATTTCAATGATTTGATCGAAATACTTCTCAGGATTTGCATACACATCCGCATCAGCAGTAAGGTGTTCGCGAATTCCATTGGCTAAATCGGCAACATCGGCGCGGCCTGTACTGCGTAAATAGCGTTCCATAGAATCGTCGTAACCGAATGTGGAAGTTGTTGCTCCAATTTCAGCACCCATGTTGCAAATGGTTCCTTTTCCAGTACAGCTCATGGAATTAGCTCCTTCACCGAAATACTCAACGATTGCTCCAGTTCCACCCTTTACTGTAAGGATTCCTGCCACTTTTAAGATCACATCTTTGGGGGAAGTCCAACCGTTAAGCTTACCCGTTAATTTAACACCGATTAGTTTTGGAAATTTCAATTCCCACGCAAGACCAGCCATCACATCACAAGCATCAGCTCCACCAACACCAATCGCAATCATTCCCAAACCACCGGCATTCACCGTGTGCGAATCGGTTCCAATCATCATTCCGCCAGGAAACGCATAGTTTTCCAAAACTACTTGATGGATGATTCCAGCACCCGGCTTCCAAAAACCAATGCCGTATTTGTCGGAAATTGACGATAAGAAATCGTATACTTCTTTATTTGTATCAACGGCAGAACTTAAATCTTTACTCGATCCAACTTGCGCGGTAATTAAGTGATCGCAATGAACCGACGATGGAACCGCTACTTTTTTTCTGCCTGCTTGACTAAATTGCAACAAAGCCATTTGAGCAGTTGCATCTTGCATAGCAACACGATCGGGAGCAAAATCAACATAGGAGTTCCCTCTTTCAAATGCTGTATTCGCAGGACTTTCCCAAAGATGGGCATAAAGAATTTTTTCAGTCAACGTAAGCGGACGACCAACAACTTTACGAGCTGCCTCTACCCTATTTCCGAAATCAGCATAAACGTTTCGGATCATTTCAAGATCAAATGCCATGTATTTTTTTCTTTAATGTTTGATTATCAGCAAATTTCAATTATTGAAACAGCTTCGCTAATGTATGTGATTATGCGTTTGAATGCAATAGTTAAAAAGGATTCTAATGAAGATTCAATGAAAATCTATGTATTAATGGAATTGAGATTGTTGTTTTTTCAATTTTCTGCATCTTGCGTGAAATTCAGACTTTCGGAAATTTGTCCATTAAAAAACTCAAACAAACCAAACCATGAAACACATTTTCATTTTAATAGCGCTTCTTTTCACATTTGGATTAACTGCTCAAACTTATAATGGACCAGAAAGTATTGAGTATGATGCGAACAACAATCGCTACCTTATTTCGAACACTAGCGGCGGAAATATTTTAGCTCGTTCGGGAAATGGAACTTTAACTGTTTTTAAAAGTGGTATTAGCCCTGCCCCATACGGACTCGAAATTTTGGGGAATACAGTTTACGCTTGTTGTGGTGGATTTATTAAAGGATTTAATTTAACAACTGGAAATCAAGTTTTTAATCTCAACCTGGGAGCAAGCTTTCTAAATGGAATTACCACTGATGGTGTTTCAAATTTATTTGCCACAGACTTTACTGGAAAGAAAATTTACCGCATCAAACCAGCGAGTAACAGTTACAATGTAATGGCGAGCAACTTGGTTCAAAGCCCCAATGGCATTTGTTACGATCAAGCCCGTAACCGACTTGTGTTTGTTAACTGGGGCAGTAATGCTCCGATTAAAGCACTTACGTTAAGCGATTCTTTGGTGTTAACCTTGACTTCAACCAACTTGGGAAATTGCGATGGCATCGTCTGGAACGGATTAGATTCTTGGTATGTATCAGTTTGGACAGGGCAAAAAGTAATGAAGTTTGATGCTAATTTTGCGGCAGGGCCTATCCTTGTGGCAAATGCGTTAAGCAGTCCGGCCGATATTGATTACAATATGGAAGGTGATACCTTAGCCATTCCTAATTCTGGAAATAATACCGCAACATTTATTGGATTTTCGCCTATTGTTAATGTTTCATGCAGTTTATTGCCTATCACAACAAACGCCAATCAAGCCATTTTTGAAGGCAGTCAACTGTCTTTTGGCGACTCCGTTTTGCGTATTTCACTTACCAATACTTCCGGTTTAGGTTTCGCTTATCCTTTGGCACGAATAACACCCACTTCTGCACTTCCAAGCGGAATGAGTTTTGGGGGAAATGGTGGCGAATTCGAGGTTTTCGCATCGGCTTGGAATCCTGATTCTGTTGCTGAAGCGCAATTCTTTTTTAATGTAACTGAAGCAATTCCCGAGAACACCATCCTTGATTTTACTTTAGAAGTTACCAATTTAAGTCCATCCTCGGCAGATACATGCTTTTTCGCTGAAACGTTCAGTGTAAACCTCAACCCAGGAATTGTTTTAGGTATGGATGATTTTGAACAAAACTGGAATGCATTCCCAAATCCAAGCAATGGGATTGTAAATCTTCAACTACCATCAAACAAAGGAACTTTGAGCATCTATGATTATTCTGGAAGATGTATTTACAATGCAGAAATTCATTCAAAACAACTAACGATTGGTAAGGATATTTTGTCGAATGCAGGTGCTTATCATTTGATTTGGAGCTCCATGGATTCCCAAAAATCATCACGTAAAACTGTGATTGTAAATAATTAGTGACAAAGGATTTAGCAATCCAAAATTCTTCAAACGTCCTCCATGAACTTTCCACGTTTCGTTTTGTGCATCCTCATACTTGCTTTTATTGTATGCAATGAATATTCATTGATTGCTCAGAATTCCAAAGATGCATCGGAGGGTGTTAAATTAATCCCAATTGAAACACCCAAAGGGAAATTCAATGTATGGACAAAAACTATCGGCAACAACCCGACAATGAAG
>JBIPLZ010000286.1:0-3548 GCA_044369395.1 Flavobacteriales bacterium
GAGTCGGAATATAATGTTCTTGGATTCGGGCGATTTCTTAATGATGCTTGATATGGGGAAATAAATATGTTTTTCGCGCATCAATTGGTCAACCAAGGGTTGCAAAAGTTCCGTGTGAAGCGCACTGGCCAATGATGGATTTCTGAATAATCGTAATAGATCTCGAAAGTAAAAGGCGATTTCCCGTTTTTCTGATTTTCCGCTCATTCGAGCATGCAATTGCAAGTCGAAAATAAGTGAAAACAAACTACTCACAGGAAGTAAATGCATAGGATAACCCATGGTAATATTGACATGTCCGACCTTTTCAGGTAACACTTCCAATACCGGCATCAGCAGCTGTTCGTCGCATAAAACCAATGATGTAGAAGTTAAATCATTTTCAGTTTCTGCAATCTTATCGATAATGCTCCCAGCAACGAATGCTTGTCCAATATTTTTGGCAACTCCAACTATATGAATGTTCCGTTCTTTGGTTTCGAGATGAGGTTCGCAGTTTTTAAAATCGCGAATCGACCATTCATTTCGGTATTTCCGAAGAAATTGTCCCGCTTCGTTCAATTCATTTTCAACATAATACGAATCGGCATCCCAAATAATTTCTGCTTTTCCTATTTTTTCGAGATAGCGAATAAACGTTTGCTCAGCTTTATTTAATGCGTTAAATCCTGCGAACAAAATTTTATCGAATGGAATCTGGTCAGCATATACCACACAATTTTCCGCGAGTTTTCTATAAGCCATTGCAGAACTAGCAATGTTTTTTTCTAAAAGATGGCTGCGAAAAGCTGAATACCATTTTCCCATTCGTGACCAAAAACGGAGATATTGTTGTTGATTTTCGGTAATTATAGTGCCATCTGGGTTCCAATTTTTAATGGCATACGCATCGTTGATGGTACCAAAAAGTTGTTTTGCATCAACACAATACAAATCAACTTCTTGGAAATCGTGAAGAAGTTGGGTCGCCCAAGTGCTAAATACATCAAACGGTTCGGCTTGATCTGTTTCGCACTGTTGATAGACGGTGTAAAATTCAAACAGCAAGGAGATTGGATCCGCAACTTGGATTTTGGTGATGTATCTCACGAAATCTTCACTTGAGAAATATTCGGGCATCCATTGAACTCTGGGATGAAGGAAAGCTAGTTCCTTTTTGAAAAATATTCCCGCACGCTTGTTAGGAAAGACCAATGCAATGTTATTGTAATTTGCAGATAATTCTAAATAACGTGATGCTACTTCTTGTAAAAAACTCGTCCTCATTTTACAAATAACGGAAAACGAATAACCTAAAATTGATTGGTTGAAAAATTATTCAATCTCAGTTAAACGATTATAAATCGTCTCCTTTAAATCATCGTTTTTGAAGCATTGAAAATTCAAAAAAATAGCACAATATTTGCAATGCGGACGCGCTTTTTAAAAACTCAATCTACATGAAACGAATATTTCTTTTATTAACAGTTCTGTGTGCCTCCTCGGTTATTTTTGCTGGAGGTGGTTATGAAATTAAATTAACCATTAAGGGATTAAAAGATCAGAATGTTCAATTGGCTTATTACTTTGGAGATAAGCAGTATATAAAAGATTCTGCACGGGCTGATGTTTCCGGAAAACTTGTTTTTAAAGGGGAGGAAATGCTTCCTGGTGGTGTATATATCGCCGTACTTCCAAGTCGCAAGTATTTTGAAATGATTGTCGACAAGGAGCAAAAATTTAGCATGGAAACCGACACAACCGATTTAATTGCAGGTATGAAGGTGAAGGGTTCGAAAGACAATGAACTTTTCTACCAATATCTCAATTGGATTTCCGTGAAAGGAAAGCAAATGGAGCAATACCGTAAAGACATGGAACTTGCCAAAGGAGATGACCCCAAAGTGAAAATGATTCGTGATAATCAAACGGCACTCGATCAATCGGTTAAGGACTATAAAAACGATTTCATTGCAAAAAATCCAGACCTACTGTTGACGAAAATTTTCAACGCTGGTTGGGAACCCGAAATACCTGAAATTCCATTATTGCCAAATGGTCGAAAAGATTCCACATTTGCATATAGATATTTCAAGGCACATTATTTCGATAGATTTGATATGAAGGATGATCGTTTATTGCGATCTCCAGTTTTTGCAAATAAGATTAAGCAGTATATCGAAAAGCTGACTGCTCAAATGCCAGATTCAATCAATTTAGCTGCTGCAAAACTTATTGGTTTGTCTGATGAGAAAAGTGAAACATTCAAGTTTTTGGTTTATTGGATTACCAACACATATGAGAAATCGGAGATCATGGGAATGGATGCCGTTTTTGTTTTCATGGCTGAGAATTATTACCTAACGGGTAAAGCATTTTGGGTGGAAGACACTCAACTTGAAAAGATTCGTGAACGTGTAAATGCATTGAAACCTTGTTTATTGGGAGTTACCGCTAACAATATGAAGTTGCTGAAACCCGATTTTCACCCCATTGCATTGCACGATATTAAAAAGAAATACACACTTGTATATTTCTGGGATCCTAGCTGCGGACACTGTCAAAAAGTTACGCCCAAACTTTCCGAATTTTACAAAGCGCACAAAGTTGATATGGATTTAGAAGTTTTGGGTGTGTATATTGAATCTGATACTACTGAATGGTTTAAGTATATCAAAGAAAAAGAATTGACTTGGATTAATGCTGCCGATTTAACAGGAACAGCGCAGTTCAGAAAATACTACGACATATACTCGACCCCTGTTTTGTATGTGCTTGATCGTAATAAAAAGATCATCGCAAAACGTATTGATGTTGAAAATTTGGAAGATTTTCTAAAGAATTATGAGAAGATGGTGAAACAATAATTGATAAGAGAAACATTAAAATTGAACGCAACATTCCTAGAATGTTGCGTTTTTTTTTATCGTTTTTTGTGCAAAATAAAATACCCCATTTGCAGTCCAAATACCCGATATGGCTGAAATAAAGTATCAGTTCCATAGTCAAAATTCAATCGGCTATTGAGCATAGTTAAGCTTAACGCAAGTTTATTTTTATAAATAATTCCTGCACCCAATGATATTGCTAGTGCATTCGCCGTTTCGCTGTTCAATGAATATGATGTTATCGAAACGATAGAACCATTAATCTCTCGCGTATTAAATAAATAGCTTGGCGATTTAACTCGAATAAGTCCTAAGTGCGCCTCGGCAAACAATTGAAAATTGGCATCCACTTCTGAATTCCAAGTAATTCCTGAATTAATATGGAAAGCACCCCAAGAACTAATTTGTGTGAATGTTACTTCTGCATTCAATTGGTTACTCATTAATTGAGCAAAAGACTTTTCTTTAAATGCATTGCTTGAATAAGCTATATTACTCGACCAAAATACATTTTCTTTCACCCTCAAACTCCCCGAAGCTTGCAGCATCCAACCAGCTTTTGCAAAACCAGAATATTGCTGATTTACACTTGCAAAAGTACCAACCGGAGCAGCTAATCCTCCCCAAACAGAAAGGAAATACTGGTCATCATCTAAACTCTCAAATCCAGAATTCGAATTC
>JBIPLZ010000285.1:0-3548 GCA_044369395.1 Flavobacteriales bacterium
TGAGTTTTTGGTGGACAAACACCGCAACTTCTATTTCATGGAGATGAACACCCGTATTCAGGTTGAGCATCCCATTACTGAAGAAGTGATTGATTACGATTTAATTCGCGAACAAATAAAAGTTGCAGCGGGTGTTCCTATTTCAGGGAAAAACTATTACCCTCAAATGCACGCTATAGAAGTACGTATTAATGCTGAAGATCCGAACAATAACTTCCGACCTTCGCCTGGTATGATAACTACTTTTCATGCTCCGGGTGGACATGGTGTTCGTCTCGATACGCATGCTTATGCGGGCTATACGATTCCTCCGAATTACGATTCAATGATTGCCAAACTTATTACCATTGCACAAACTCGTGAAGAGGCCATTGCCAAAATGCGACGTGCATTGCATGAATTCGTAATTGATGGAGTAAAAACGACCATTCCATTTCATAAAAAGTTGATGGACAACGAAGATTTCATTGCAGGTAATTACACCACGAAATTCTTAGAAGACTTCGATTTTAAAGATTGATAAAACAGAAAAACCAGAGGACACTCTGGTTTTTTTTTATGCAATTTTAATGTTATTTTTCGATGGTATTATCGAATAATATTAAATTGATCTGCATCCAAACCTGCAGGAAAATCGCTTCTGAATTTCTTCAAATCATCCAATGAAATGGTAACCATTTCGCATCGATCTCCATAACGTTCGGTTCTGCTTAAGCGTTCGCCAGTAAAGTCGATTACAGCCGAATCGCCCGAATAAATTACATTATTTCCATCAGAACCAATACGATTTACTCCAACAACATACGCCTGGTTTTCAATGGCACGAGCAACTAATAATGATTTCCAAGCATGTGCTCTGCGTTCGGGCCAGTTGGCAACATAAATTAGTACATCGTAGTCGAATTCGTTGTTTACTAGTCTGTTGCGCGACCAAACAGGAAAACGTAAATCGTAACAAATTAGCGGACAAATTTTCCATTCATTCAATTGAAAAACAATGCGCGAATTACCAGCAGAATAGTGTTCGTGTTCATTCCCCATACGAAACAAATGGCGTTTGTCGTACAATTCAAATCGTCCATCGGGGTGCATCCAAATAAGTCGGTTGTAAAACTTCCCGGCTTCCTTCATCATCATACTTCCAACAAGAACGGCATTTTTCTTTTCGGCCATTTTATGCATCCAATTCATTGCTGATCCATCCATTGTTTCAGCATATTGTATTGAATTCATGCTGAATCCGGTTGTAAACATTTCAGGCAAAACGATAATATCTGTTTTACCGGTAATCAGTTCCAAACGCCCTTCCAACCACTCGAGGTTTTCACTCGGACTTTGCCAAAAAAGGCGGGTTTGCACCATGCTGATGGATAAATTCATAACTATATTTTTAGTAGTTTTTCCGCTGCCATTTCTAGTTCATTATCATTCTTCGCAAAACAGAATCTCAATGTTTTATTGTCTTTAATTTTATGATAAAACACCGAAACGGGGATGCTTGCAACTCCATGTTCGATGGTGAGTTTCTTTGCGAAATCAACATCTTTTTCTTGCGAAATTTTACTGTAATTCAACAACTGAAAATAAGTTCCTGCCGAAGGTTCAAAATCGAACTTTGATCCTTGAAATAATTTCAAAAAGAAATCGCGTTTCTCTTGATAAAATGCAGACAATTGGATGTATCGATCTTTTTCTTTTAAAACCTCTGCATACGCATATTGAAGAGGTGTGTTTACAGAAAATACCAAGTATTGATGCACCTTTCTGAATTCAGCCATCAAATTTGCAGGAGCAATACAATACCCCATTTTCCATCCTGTTGTATGATAGGTTTTTCCAAACGATGAAACAATGATTGATCGTTGTGCTAGTTTCGGAAATCGTGCTACGCTTTGATGTTCAAATCCATCAAAAAGAATATGCTCATACACCTCATCGCTTAGAATAATAATGTCGGTGTTTGATGTTAACTTTTCCAAACGTTGCATATCAGCAGCATTTAAAATACTTCCAGTTGGATTGTGCGGTGTATTGATAATGATCATCCGAGTTCGCGGATTTACCAACTTTTGAAACTCGTTCCAATTTATTTTAAAGGTGGATGCATCCAATTGAAAAAAGACGGCCTTCCCTCCTGCCATTTCCACTGCCGGAACATAACTGTCGTATGCTGGTTCAATAATAATCACCTCATCTTCCTCACGAACAAATGCATTTATAGCGGTATACAAAGCTTGTGTTCCTCCAGCTGTAATGGTTATTTCTGTTTCCGGATCATACACCATGCTATACATTTCTTCGGTTTTCTGCGCAATGATTTCGCGTAACTCAATGATTCCTGGCATAGGAGCATATTGATTACGGCCAAGTCGTAAATGCTTATCTACCAAATGAATTAAATCAGGTGAGCAATCAAAACCCGGAAAACCTTGTGATAAGTTAATGGCCTTGTGATCATTAGCTAGCTTCGACATCACCGAAAATATGGATGTTTGAACTGTAGGGAGCTTTGAATGAATGAGGGATGGAAACTTGGGCATATTGAATTTACTTATTACAAAAATAAGAAAGCAGCAAGCACTTCGACCTGCAATTTAAGTTTAGTAGAATAAAATTGGAAATGATTTTTGAATGGGGTTTTCGATTATTTTTGACGAAAATTTCAAACAATTTACACATGACTATTAACGATAAAATGGTTGTTTCATTGAGCTACAGGCTCTCTGTAAATACAGATGCTTCTCCCGAGGAGGTCCTTGTAGAAGAAACGAATGCGGAACAACCATTCGTGTTCATATACGGATTAGGTGGCCTCTTGGAAGAATTCGAGAATAACTTGCGCGGTCTTAAAGCTGGCGATGCTTTCGATTTTGTGATTAAATCTGAGAATGGATACGGCGAAAACAGTGAAGATAATTTGGTTCAAATTCCAATGGCTGCTTTTGTTGCAGAGGGTGAAGAGTTAGATACCGAAATGGTTTCTCCAGGTAATTATTTACCGATGGTTGATGACCAAGGAAATCAAATGCAAGGTTTAGTGCTTGCTGTAAACGAAGATCATATTGTGATGGATTTTAATCATCCACTTGCTGGAAAAGATTTGCATTTTCAAGGAAGTGTGAACCAAGTTCGTGAGGCATCTTCTGAAGAAATTGCTCATGGACATGTTCATGGCGAAGGTGGTCACCATCATTAATATCCAATATTTCTTAGATTTATTTAAGCAATATTTTTAACGAAAAAGCCCCGACATTATAAAATGTCGGGGCTTTTGTTTGTATGAAAGTTTAATTAAGCGGTCTTTACTTTCGCCTTCAAGTCGAACGCAATTTGAAAGTTATCATAAATAACTTCATCACCTAAGTTCTTAAAGAATTTACCTGAACCATATTTAATATCCCATTCGGTACGGTCAATTTCAAAAGTTGCTTTTGCTGAAACCATTTCTGGAGTCATTTCAATGGTAGCAGGAAATGAAATTGCTTTTGAAATTCCTTTAATGGTTAAGTTACCTTTCACTGTGTAATTTGCAGCTCCGGCAGCAGCGC
>JBIPLZ010000287.1:0-3547 GCA_044369395.1 Flavobacteriales bacterium
AGTTTAGTCTTGGCCAATTGCAAAAAGTGTATGAAACCATTTTAGGAACATCGCTCGACAAACGCAATTTCAGACGTAAAATCCTAAACAAAGGGTTATTAAAAGAATTGGAAGAGAAACAAAAAGGTGTTCCACACAAACGAGCTATTTTATTCGAGTTCGATAAAGTTGCATACGATCGTTTAAAAGCAGATCAATATTATTTTGAGTTTTAGTTGCTGAATTGAGTTCTGTCTTTTTGTGTGTTCTGAATAAAAGATTCGCATCAATAAAAAAAACACTCAAATTCGAATCTTTTAAAGGATTTTCCAAGGTTAGTTAATCAAATTTATTTCTCCTTTTCGTTTCGTACTCAAGGCTGACTAAAAAAGCCTAGGTATTGGCATATTCATTCATTCGCATCCTTTGAAGTTGTATAAAGTGAATGAAAACGACACTTAATTGAGCACCGAAAGCAATCTATTTGCAATTATGTCGTTTAGACACTTTGAATCAAATACATCAACAATCACATTAATCAAAATCTTGTTGAAAATTTTACTAGAATTGAATGAATAATGTGTTTTATTAAAAATCAATCTTTCAGAAAATGAAGCAATTGAAATATTGTTCAGCTCAATATTTTACGATTAAACTCTGTTCAAAACTTCCTGAATTTAGCAGCCATATTTTCTTAATTTTGCATGAATCAAATCCCAAACGCGTATGAATGAATTTTCAGAAGAATATGAGAATCCGGAGTTCGCTGTTAAACGGTTTGAAACGATGTTGCGACTAAATGAACAGTACTATTTTGAGCGCGATGATTTAGAGAACATTGTTGAGTTCTATATCCACGAAAACCATCATCAAAAGGCATTAAATGCAATCAAGTTTGCATCAGGGCAATACCCTGATTCTACCTATTTTATTTTGAGAAAATCGCAACTTTTGTCTGCAGAGGGCAAGTACGATGATGCTTTGGATTTATTGAATGAAGTGGAGATTTTTGAACCGGGTAATCCGGAAGTTTTTATTACCCGAGGTGGAATTTTCGCGATGCTTGGTCGTTCAGCTGATGCAATTGAATCATACAAAGCAGCTTTACGCATCGATCGTAACTTTGAAGAAATCTACCTTTTCATTGCATTTGAATTTCAGAATCAAGGAAAATACGGTAAAGCAGCGCGTTATTTAAAACGCTGTTTAACAATGAATCCAGACAACGAATCGGCACTTTATGAAATGTCGTTTTGTTTTGACATTACCGATAAACTTGATGCGGGTATCGTATTTTTCAAAAAATTTATTGATAATCATCCCTATTCAAAAGTGGCTTGGTATGCACTAGGACATTTGTATAGCAAAAAGCAAGATTACACCAATGGAATCAAGGCATTTGATTATGCAACTATTATAGATGATAGTTTTGCAAGTGCTTGGTTTAACAAAGCCAATTGCTTAGCGGCATCAGAAAAATACGAAGATGCTATTGAAGCATACAAAGAGATTTTCCGTTTGGAAGAGCCCGATGCTGCTACATTTTTATACATTGGTGAATGTTACGAAAATATCGATCAGTATCCTGAAGCATTAAAATATTATCAACGTTCGGCTTCTTTGGATGAAATGCTTGCCGATGCTTGGGTGGGAATTGGCGTTGTGCTCGATTTTATGGATCAGCGAACAGAAGCATTGGTTCACATCAAAAAAGGAATTAACATAGACCCGAATCGCGGCACATTTTGGTTCATTTTGGGTGACATTCAATTAAAATTGGGCTACTTTCAAGAAGCCGAAGAGTCGTATTTGAAAGTCATTGAGTTTGAACCCGACAATGAAGACATTTGGGTTTTCTTTACCAACTTGATGTTGCAACTTAATCGAAAAGAAGAAGCATACAATTATATTCAAGAGAGTTTTAAATACCATCCTGGAAATGCTCGATTGACATTTCAAGCTGCAGAAATTGAAATGCATCGAGGAAATGTTCAAGAAGCTTGTATTTTAGCTGAAATTGCTATGTCTGAAGATTCAGAAATGGGAATTAAAATTCTAGAAGAATTGCCTCGTTTAGGTATGCAGGCAGAAATAAAAAAAATAATAGACCGATATAGTAACAAAGAATGATACATACATTACCATTTTTACCAGAACGAAGCCCTCAACCACGTGAATCGGGTGTAACCATGATGATGGACAAAGGATTGAGTATTCGTCAAGCCGAAGATTTTATAGCACATTCAGGACATTTAGCTGATATTATCAAATTAGGATTTGGTACTTCATTGGTTGCCCAAAATGTGAAAGAGAAAATTAAACTCTATCAAGATGCTGGTTTGAGAGTATATGTAGGAGGTACATTATTCGAAGCCTTTATTGTTCGAAATAAATTTGATGATTATCGGAAGTACATCGATAATTTAGGTCTTGATACCTGCGAGGTTTCGGATGGTTCTATTGTTCTCGATCATAAAGTTAAGTGTGAATATATTTCGAAATTAGCAAAAGACTACCGAGTACTTTCTGAAGTTGGTTCGAAAGAAGCTGGCATCTTAATTGCGCCGGCAAAATGGATTTCAATGATGAAAGCGGAATTGGATGCGGGTTCTTGGAAAGTAATTGCTGAAGCTCGTGAAAGTGGAAATGTCGGGATTTATCGCCCTAATGGAACCGCACACGTTGTCTTAGTAAATCGAATTTTATCTAAAATTTCATCCGACCGTATCTTATGGGAAGCTCCAGGGAAATCGCAACAAGCTTGGTTTATCAAATTAATTGGAGCCAATGTAAATTTAGGTAACATATCGCATGACGATGTAATTCCATTGGAAACACTTCGTTTAGGATTACGTGGCGATACATTCTTCCAATTTTTACCTGAAGAATTACATAAACTAAAACAGACTGTATAATATGAAAGAAATCTCTGTTAGCGAACTAAAAAACTGGAGAGACGAAGGTGTTATTCATCAGTTAATTGATGTCCGTGAAGAATTTGAATACGAGGCAGCAAATATTCAAGGTGAATTAATTCCCATGGGAAGCATTCCCGATCATTTATCAACCATTCGTAAAGACATCCCGGTTGTTTTGCAATGTAAATCAGGTGCGCGATCTTCGAATATTGCTCGCTATTTAGAACAACAAGGATTTACCAATGTGTATAATTTGAGCGGTGGTATTTTTGCTTGGATTGATCAGATTGATCCTTCAATGAGTAAATATTAACCGATGCGTCAATACGGACTTATTGGTAAAAAACTGAGTCACACCTTCTCCCCTGCTTGGTTTGCAAAAAAATTCGAACGAGAATCTATCACTGATGCGCGTTACGATGCATTTGAATTAGAAAGTATCGAAGATTTCCCTCGGCTTATAATGCAAACGCCTAATCTGAAGGGCTTTAATGTTACTATTCCATACAAACAAGCAATTTGTTCGTATCTCGACGAAATTTATGGTCCAGCAGAAGTATTACAAGTAGTTAATACGGTTGTAGTTCAAGAAGAGAAAGTCCCATTTGAGGGACAAAAAATTCCAGGATTTCGTTTAAAAGGCTTCAATA
>JBIPLZ010000024.1:0-12356 GCA_044369395.1 Flavobacteriales bacterium
ATACAGATCCATCTTCTCCAAATTGTATCTCCTTTACCCATTGTCCATTTTGTCCACCAATTTTCTTCTTCCATAGGATTTCTCCCGCAGGATTGTATTTCACGATATATGAATCGTTGCTTTCATAATAGGCATCATTTGTTAGTGAATCTTTTTCACTGAATTTCAGCTTGCCTTTGAAAGCTCCATACATGTATAAATTATCATTTTGGTCGAACTTCAAACGCGGAGTATGAGCACTACTACTCGTTTCTTGAAAATCGAAATGATTAATCTTGGCCAATTTTCCATCTTTATCAATGTGCGCAATCGAAACCATTGCAGATAGCTTTGGTGTAACAGGGAATGAATCGATAAGTGTTTTATTATCTCGCAAACTGCCCGTATGATAATAACTGAAGTACACGTCGTCTTTACTATTTGCGGCAATGCTCATTCCCTCGGCCCAACCGGTGTTCCAATAATGCACCCAAATACGTTCGCCTTTGGTTGAGTAACGCGCTGCATAAACTGCTTGCGGATAATGATATCCATTTTTTTCTCGATCTCTGCCGTATTTAAGCGTGTCGCTCAATCCGGGAAAATGCATCACGCCATCTCCAAATCCTGTAATGAGCACATCGCCATTGGGCGCAAGCGATAAATCATTGATTCGGTTATCGTATGCACTCTTGAAACCATGCGCCCAAAGTGGCTTCCCATTTTTATTTAACTTAATCAATAAGCCATGCACATGTCCAGAAGGTGGCATTTTCTTATTCAAACCACTTAGTGTAAGCGCTCCGCAATAATTAACGGCTAGATAAGTATTCCCTTCTTTATCCACTTCCAAATCGCTTACAAACGTGTCGTTGTAACCATCAATAATATACAGCCATTCAGGTTTCGCATTTTGAGCAAAGACCCAATTGGAGAAAAAGATAAAAAGAAAAAACGCGAAAAAGCAGTATTGTTTATTCATTGGAAGTTTGACTCGAAAGATAGGATTTGCTTGTGCAATTTGCCAATGATGATGAAAGTTTAATTAGGATTCAACTTAACTTCGCCGCTCATAAACAACTATGCTCTTCCGAAAACTTCTCTTTGTTGGATTGATTCTGCTCTCTCTCTTTCCTTTGAAGGCACAAAAACATCAACAACTTATTCCGTATCGTAAAGGAAAGCTATGGGGAATGGCCGACACAACGGGCAAAATTATAGTTGCACCCAAATACGATTATGTTGAATTTAATTCTCTGAAGAAAAAGAGCAAATTCACATTGCCTGAAGGATATTACTATGTGGTAAAAGATTCATTGATTGGAATTATCAGCAACAAAGAGATTATTCCCCCTGTACATGGAATAATCGAATGTTTCGAGGGTGTTCTATTGGGTGCAGCGCCAAATAAAAATAGTAATCCTGTTTTTTACAGCTTAGAAGGAAAGTTGGTCATCAAAGATCCTTGCACTATTGAACAAGCTATTTGGTCGTTTGAGAATCCCAAAACGGGAAAACCAGAAGTGATCTTCATTAAATGCATCCAACCCGATAAACACAAAGGGATTTTCTGCTATTATGTGAATGAACCAACAAAATCGGGATGGTTGTATAAGGACTGTATCAGCATTCGTTACAGCGTTTCAAGAAGCGACCAAACCATCTTGTTTGAACGAAAAGGAAAGGAAGACCCCAACAACGAATACGTCCAAACTTTCATCTATGACTTGGCGACGAAAGTCTTCATGGAAAAATATCTCAGCACGAATCCTAAGATAGAAAGCCAACACGGCAGCGGTGAATCAGGGTATGTTGGAAGTGGAACAGGGAGGGAGGTAGATTCTTATATGAGTATTAGTGTAGATAAGGATATTTCTGAAGAACATGAACCCAGTGAAAAATTTACCACTCAAACCATTAGTAAGTCATTCGAAATCAAGAACGATTCGCTGTTTTGTCGCTATATGTATGGAGAATTTCGAGGAGGCAGAACACCACAATTCATTCGAAACCCTGTTATTCTTCCAGAAGGGAGCAGTAAGCCAAAAATTCTGAAATATTTCAGTTATGTAACTCTTACCGAAGGGAACACACGTTTATCTCGTTCCAATGCGGTGATATTTAATTGCAAAGGCAAGAAAGGATTGTTAACCGATGAGAAACTTGAACCAGTTTATCACGATTCTATTTTGTTGTTTTCAGCTGCTCAAAAAGGATTACATCACTTCCTTGTTGGTGATAAAGCCAGCGATGGTTCTTGGCGCTTGGGAACGATAGATGAAAGCGGGAAATCCCATTTACCACAAGACTTTGAACAGATCATCAATTTTGAAAACACTCCCGCCAATGCCATGTTAACAGCTCCTTTCATGTATTTAATGGCTAAGAAAGACAAACAATGGGGACTCGTAAATGCAGACAATGAAATACAATTGCCTTTTACCTATGACAGTATTTTCCTAGCAAAGAAATATGGTGCAACCGATTGTATGGTCTTAATGAAAAACGGGAAATATGGCTTATTTTTCGATCGTGAACATAATAGCGAAAAGCGTTACCCTCGTCAGCTTTTCGAACCTCAATTCGATTATCAACCTCGTCAGATATTTCACATAAATAGAGAAAAGTCTACTGCCGATTATTTCCTGATGCTTTTAGTGGATGAAAAAGGGAATCCAATGGGCTATGTTGATGAACACGGCCGTAAGTTTTTTAAGGATTGAATTATCCGTAAAGCACCTGAAACGCTTCTTCTATCTTCTTCACAGGAATTACGCGAATACCGAATTTCCCAGTATTAATTCCTTTTAGGTTGTAATCCGAAACCAGAATTTGCGCAAATCCCATACGTGCGGCTTCTGCAATGCGTTGTTCTACGCGACTAACAGGTCTGATTTCACCACTCAATCCTACTTCCCCGCAAAAACAGGTCTTAGTTGGAATAGGCATGTTCAGATCGGAGGAAAGAATGGCGCAAATCACTCCTAAATCAATTGCAGGGTCTTCTACACGAATTCCTCCGGTTATATTGAGGAACACATCCTTTTGTCCAAGTTTAAATCCGCAGCGTTTTTCTATCACTGCCAAGAGCATATTTAAGCGACGTAAATCGAAGCCGGTTCCAGAGCGTTGAGGCGTACCGTAAACTGCAGTGCTTACCAATGCTTGTGTTTCTACCAACATTGGACGAGCGCCTTCCATAGTAGCCGAAATGGCTATTCCAGAAAAGGGTTCATCGAGCTGTGAAAGCAATACTTGCGACGGATTTTCCACTTCCCTGAGACCTTCACCAGCCATTTCGTAAATACCCATTTCGGCAGTTGAGCCAAAACGATTCTTTACGGAGCGCACAATACGATACAAGTGATTACGATCACCTTCAAACTGCAACACCACATCAACCATGTGTTCGAGGATTTTTGGGCCAGCAATTTGACCGTCTTTGGTAATGTGTCCAATCAGCATAACCGGAGTTGAACTCTCTTTAGCAAAGCGCAATAGTTCCGCAGTACATTCTCTAATTTGAGAAACACTTCCTGGAGAAGATTCAATAGTATCTGTTTGAAGTGTTTGAATTGAATCTATAACCAACAATTGAGGTTGAACTTGCTGAATGTGTTGGAAGATGCGTTGCATTCCTGTTTCTGCCAAAACAAAGCAATCTGGGTTTTGAATGCCAATGCGTTCGGCACGCATGCGAATTTGTTGTTCGCTCTCTTCCCCAGATACATATAACACTTTAAGTTTTGTCGATTTTACTGCCACTTGCAACATCAATGTCGATTTCCCAATTCCAGGTTCTCCTCCCAATAAAATCAAGGATCCGGGAACTAAACCCCCACCCAAAATTCGATTGAGTTCGCTATCGCCCATATCAATTCGGACTTCGGCATGTTGCTCTACATCTGAAATACGAACGGGTTGAGGAGCTCTTGCCGGTAAGTCGCCTTTTACCCAACTTTTCTTGGCTTTATCTTTTTGAACGAGTTCTTCTGCAAAGCTATTCCATGCACCGCAATTGGGGCATTTCCCCTGCCATTTAGGTGATTCTTGTCCGCAACTTTGGCAATAGAAACTTGTTTTGATTTTGGCCATAATAAAAAAAGCCCTCGATTGAGAGCTTATAAAATTGAGAAGTTCTATTATCTTTCTTGAACGAATTCTACCAAAACTTGACCCGCTCCTTGGCCAGTATCTTCATCATACACTTTTAACACCATGCGAAGAACACCTTTTTTAAGCGTTACAATTTCCCATTCTCCGTTATATCCAACATCAAACTTCGAAATATTTAAACGATTATTTTTTGTGAATCCCCAACGACCAGTAGTGCTGAATTTCTTTTCTTGCTCAGTGACTTCGTATTTAATCAAATCATTGTCGGAAGTAAACTCCCATTCGTAATAAGGAAGGTCATTAGGCAAGGCATCAAAACGCGTTTGCTTCCACACACCAATGAGTTTGTTTTCCTGGTTCCCTTTGCAGGAAGCAAGAATAAGCATCAAAGGCACTATTAATAGAATTAGAAAACGTTTGATAGTCATTGCAGAATATGGTACTACAAACGTATTAAAAAAAATCCGTTTTCAAACGCCAAAATCAACCTTGAATTTTTTTGAGAAAAGAAGTTGTAGAATATCCCTCTGTAAAAGAGATGATAACAATTTCTCCTCCATTCGCTTCAACGTCATTTGCACCAACAATTTCGCTGTGAGAGTAATCGCCACCTTTTACTAAATAATTAGGTTTTACCATGCGAATTAAATTTAAAGGAGTATCCTCATTAAACTCAACAATAGCATCTGTAAAACGCAAAGCTGCAAGAGCCAATGCGCGATCTTGAAAAGCATTTATTGGTCTTCCAGAACCTTTGAGTCTGCCAACAGAAGCATCGCTGTTTAATCCAATAATTAACTTACTTCCTAAATCTGCAGCTGCAGCGAGATATTCAATATGTCCTCGATGTAAAATATCGAAGCATCCGTTTGTAAAAACAATTCGATTGCCAAGAAAACGCCAAAGGTTACTTTGTTTCTCAATTTTATCGATAGGAATTACTTTCTCTTCAATGAATTCAAGCTGCGTCTTTTGCATTTTTCTTCTTTTTTTTAAGCGCCACTAAAATTACTGCAGTAACCCCAAGCATCAATGTCATTATAAATTGAGTGGAATGAACAATTGTGGCAAAAACCAACCCGGGTCTGAGCTCAATTCCTGTAATTGCATCGATCGATGGTTTGATGTCGTATAGCAACAATGCTTTTTCAACCAAATAATGAAATGCTCCAAATCCGCCTTGAACAGGAGCTGTCATTCCTAATCCACCAACTACCATCAAAAACAATCCATCGAATGCACTTAATGCAGAAGTTGGATCATAAGCAAAAACGCAAACCCAGGTCATTACAAAATACATGGCCCAGATGAACAGTGAATGAAAAATAAACTCACCCTTCCGTTTCATTTTGAAAAGGGTAATAACTCCATCAGAAAGACCTTTCAGAAATTCAGAAATACGTACAATGATTTTGTTGTTCGAATATTTTTTTAGAACCCATCTAGTCATTAGTAATGAAACAATGCAAAAAACAATAAAAGCAGAAATGAGAATTACTCCAAATTCGCTGAATAACAATGAAATCTTAGCTAATTTATCCCCAAAAATCTCTGTCATGAAAAATTTACCAAATCGATCTATCTGCGAAAAAAATACAACTAAGACAAGGCTTAAAAGCATAATGACATCAATTACACGCTCTAAAATTACCGTTCCAATAAGCTTTGTTATTGGAATTCCATTGGTTTGATTTAGAATACTGCAGCGAATCACCTCACCCATCCTTGGTAAACCAATATTTGATAAATACCCAATAGCGACACCATTAAAACAATCTAGAAAACTAGGAGTATACCCTAATGGTTCCAACATAATTTTCCAACGCCAAGCCCTCGATGCCATAGCCACAATCCCGAAAAAGAAAGAAAGTAAAATCCATTCAAAATGGGCGTGTTTAATTTCATTCCACATCCAAACGAAGTTGACATCTTTAAAAACCAAATACAGAAGAACCATTCCAATGGCCAGAAAAAAATAGTATTTAGAAGCTGACCAGAATTTCTTCAACATAAATTTTATTTGATTCTGTTTGTTGATGTGTCTGGGAAGATTACCCAAGGAGTAAATTTCTTGGCGGCTTCAAATTCCATCAATGCATACGAAATAATAATGATGACGTCTCCAACGCTTACTTTTCGAGCAGCAGGCCCGTTCATGCATATAACTCCAGAACCTCTTTCTCCTGTTATTACATACGTTTCTAAACGCTCTCCATTATTCATGTTGAGAATTTGCACCTTTTCATTTTCGATTAGGTTGGCTGCATCCATTAAATCTTGATCGATTGTAATGCTTCCAATATAATTCAAATCGGCTTCTGTAACCGTTACCCGATGAATTTTTGATTTGAGAACCTGTATATTCATAAAACAGCAACAAACCTAATTTAAAACAATGGAATCCCCAATAATATTAGTTAGTTAATTCGCAATTATCGATAAGTCTAACGGACCCAATTTTAGCAGCCACACATGCAACAGCTGCCTTTTCGGAATAATCGAATAGCGGTTTTAGTGTCTCAGAATCGGAAATCTCCAAATATTCGAGCATAAAATCAGTGCCATCAAACGAAGTACGTGCTTGACTAATTAGCTCGTTAAATGGTAAAATGCGCCACTTTTTTTTCAATGTATCAAGTACATTAGAAATCAATGTCGCCTTTTGTCTTTCATCATTATTTAATAAGGCATTTCTCGAACTCATCGCCAATCCATCAGCTTCTCTGATAATTGGACAGGCAGCAATTTTAATTTTTGGATGTCTTTTGGAAGCAAGAAATCGAATGATGGCCAATTGTTGAAAATCCTTTAATCCAAAATAAGCAACATTGGGTTTTATGAGAGAGAAAAATTTATCAACTATCGTAACAACACCATCAAAATGTCCTTTACGAAAACGACCTTCCATTACATTATCGAGACCTTCTAATGAAAAATCTAGCAAATCGTTTTTAACATCCGCATACATTTCATTCGTTGTTGGAATAAAAACAGCATCAATAGCTAATGTTTCGATTAATGCTAAATCCCTTTCTTCGTTTCGTGGATATGTTTTAAAATCGGATGTTTCATTAAATTGGGTTGGATTTACGAAAATGCTTAACAATGTGCACGTGTTCTCGATTTGTGCCATGCGAATTAAAGAAAGATGTCCTTCGTGAAGGGCTCCCATTGTTGGAACAAAACCCACCGACTTCTCTTCTTTTCGGCAATTTTCCAAGAAAACTTCAAGCTCAGACACTGTTCTGAGTATAACCATACCTGATAATTTGAAGAAAATAGTAAACTTAAATATTAGTTAAATCGCGCTTAATCCGCTATTTACAAATTGCGGGCGACAAAGCTAATAGAATACACTTGATTTTAACCAAAATTTTTTCTTATTTTTGTATTCTGATTTAATTTCATTGAATATGGGTTATTCATGCCGTAGTAATATTTTAGTCGGCTTACATTTTAAGAATGATTCCATAAATCTCCCATCTCATTTAATAATTGATTTGCTATGACCAAGACAAGAGTATTGTTTGTTTCGCAGGAGATTACCCCTTATTTACCAGAAACACATTTATCGAAAGTTGCCCGTGAATTGCCCCAGGCCATTCAAGAACGTGGTCGCGAAATCCGAACATTTATGCCTCGATATGGCTGCATAAATGAACGCCGGAATCAATTGCATGAAGTGATTCGTTTGTCGGGAATGAATCTTATTATTGATGATAACGATCAACCTTTAATCATTAAAGTTGCTTCTATTCAAGCAGCTCGTATGCAAGTTTATTTCATCGATAATGAAGAATATTTCCAACGTAAATATGTTACAACCGACAAAAACGAACAGTTCTATGGCGACAATGACGAACGCATGTTGTTTTTCTGCAAAGGTGTAATAGAAACGGTAAAAAAATTAGGCTGGTCTCCAGATGTAATTCATTGCCAAGGTTGGATGGCCGCCTTGATTCCAATTCTTATTAAACAAAATTTCAAAGACGATCCATTATTTGCTGAAAGTCGAGTTGTTGTTTCTTTATATGATGATGCATTTGCATCGGATATGGACCATCGACTTGCTGAAAAATTAATGATGGATGGTATTGATGCAAAAAATGTCGAACTATTAAAAACACCCAGCTATTTGAATCTCATGAAACATGCGATTTCATTCTCTGATGGTGTTATTATAGCTCAAGATGGTGTTTCTGAAGACTTAATTACCTTTGCTCGAGATTCCCAAAAGTTAATTCTTGATTCCTCTGCTGACGCAAATTACGCAGAATCTTATTCAACATTTTATGATGAGGTTCTCTTGGGGGAGCCGGTCGCCGAAATGGCTGAGTAATTCTCTATTATCTTACTGATTACTTTGAAAATAAATAGCCTCATATACCCGAAAGCTTTCACGAGGAAGATTTCGGGTATCCTATTGTTAATAAGCCTTCTCTCATTTAATTGGGGATGCAAACAACCTGATTTAGGTTTGGAGGTACAAAATCCTTCAGATGCAGTTAATTTGCTTAGCAAAGAAGATTTTTCAATTAGGACTTCAATAGAGCGCGAAGATTCAGTAAAAACGGATGAATTAACACTCAACTTGCTCGGCGCCTATAACGACCCTTTGCTTGGTTCGATGAGAGCTGGCTTTTATTCTCAGCTTCGTCCAACATCTAGCAATATTGATTTTGGAGATGATTTTGTTATTGATTCTCTTGTTTTAGTTTTGCCTTATCGAGGATATTATGGTGATCTAACGAAGCTCAGTGGCCTTCAGAAATTCTCGGTTTATCGCGTCACTGAAGATTTTACTATAGCTAATTCTTACTACAGCGATGACACCCTTGCCATAAACCCAACGCCAATTGGACAAACTGATTATATCGTCCCATTGATTAAAGATTCTGCCATCGTTTCAGGAAAGAAGGAATCGCCTCAACTACGAATCAAACTTCAAAATTCTTTGGGGCAAGAAATCCACGACAATCCTTCATCGCTAATTGATGGAGATGCCTTCGTTCAATTTTTTAAAGGAATTTACGTCTTATCCCAAACTCGAAATACACTTCCAGGAGAAGGGGCAATGTTAGATTTTAGCCTTACTTCGGGAGCCCGAATAGACCTTTTCTATAAAAATGCGGTAAATGATAGTTTGCGGGTTTCTTTTGCTGTGAATGAAAATTGCGCAAGATATACCCGATTCAATCATACATATTCTAATCATATTGAAACGCTACTAGCCAACCCAACTTTAGCTGGAGAGGAAACATACGTGCAAACAATGGCAGGCTTGAGAACCCGTATCGATATGCCTGATTTAAAATCCTGGCAAGCGGGTCGAAAAATATTAGTGAATGAAGCACGTATTTTTGTACCTGTCGATATTGATAAAACAGGTATTTATGCACCTAATCCGCTTCTTAATTTAATAACGAAAGGAGAAGACGGTGCTCTTCAAACCACCCCTGATTTAATTATTGGCGACTCCTGGTCGGGTGGTTATTATGATGCTGTCAAACATGAATATATATTTAATGTTTCAAGGTACATTCAAGGAATTTTGAATGATTTGCTCGAAGATCGAGGACTATTTATACAGTCTACTGGATCAGGGATTAGTTCTTTCAGAGTGCCTTTGAAAGGTGGTGTTTCTGAGAATCGTCCAGTTCGAGTTGAATTACTTTATCAAATTTTATCTCAATAAATTATGTGTGGAATTGTTGCATATATGGGTGAGCGAGAAGTTTACCCAATTTTACTTAAAGGTCTTCATCGTCTCGAATATCGCGGATATGATAGCGCAGGTGTTGCTTTATTAAATCCTGGAGAAGATATTCGACTCTTCAAATGCAAAGGAAAAGTATCTGAGTTAGAAAACTTTGTTGAAAATAAAGATACATCAGGTCATGTTGGAGTTGGTCATACTCGTTGGGCAACACATGGTATTCCAGATGATAAAAATGCACATCCCCATTTCTCTGAGTCAGGTAAATTAGTCATAATCCATAATGGAATAATTGAGAATTATGCATCTCTAAAAAAGGAATTAGAAAATAGGGGGAATGTTTTTAAAAGTGATACTGACACAGAAGTTCTTATTTATTTAATTGAGAATATTCTTCAAAATGAGAAGGTTGATCTTGTTCATGCAGTTCAGATTGCCTTAACTCAAGTTGTTGGAGCTTACGCCATTGTTATTCTTTCAAAAGAGAATCCTGATTTAATGATTGGTGCAAAAAAAGGAAGTCCATTGGTTGTTGGTGTTGGTCCAAACCATGAATTTTTCATTGCTTCTGATGCAACACCTATCATTGAATATACTCGCAATGTTGTTTATTTAGATGATGAGGAAATAGTGATTTTGGAATCGGGAAAAGAAATGAAGATTAAAACGATTCGAAATCAAGATAAAACACCTTATATCCAAGCATTAGAAATGCAATTGGAAACAATCGAAAAAGGTGGATTCGAGCATTTTATGCTGAAAGAGATATACGAACAACCCCGATCTATACGCGATAATATGCGTGGTCGTTTGAATATTGAGCTTGGTGAAGTAACTCTTGGTGGAATTATCGATTACCAAAGTAAGATCATGAATGCGCATCGAATCATCATCGTGGCTTGCGGTACTTCTTGGCATGCTGGGTTAGTTGGTGAATATTTATTCGAAGATTTGGCGCGAATTCCAGTTGAAGTTGAATACGCTTCTGAGTTCCGTTATCGTAATCCAATTATTACAGAAAATGATGTTGTTATTGCAATAAGTCAGTCGGGCGAAACTGCCGATACCCTTGCTGCAATTGAGTTAGCAAAATCGAAAGGCGCAACAATTTTTGGAATTTGCAATGTTGTAGGTTCTTCTATTGCTCGTGCAACACATGCGGGTTCTTATACACATGCTGGTCCAGAAATAGGAGTTGCTTCTACAAAAGCCTTTACAGCCCAGGTTACTGTTCTAACGTTGATGGCTTTAGTTATTGCAAACAAAAAAGGAACGATAACTCAAGCAAAATATCATCAGATGCTCAATGGTCTAGACCAACTTCCTTCTAAAATTGAAGAGATGTTGAAACTTGATGCGCAAATTCGTGATATCAGTGCCATTTATAAGGATGCCAATAATTTCTTATACCTAGGAAGAAGTTATAATTTCCCAATTGCTTTAGAAGGAGCATTGAAATTAAAGGAGATTTCCTACATCCACGCCGAAGGCTATCCTGCAGCAGAAATGAAGCATGGTCCTATTGCTTTGATTGATGAAAACATGCCTGTCGTAGTTATTGCTCCAAGCAGAGGTGCATATGAAAAGATTTTAAGTAACGTTCAAGAAGTTAAAGCTCGAGGTGGAAAAATCATTGCAATTGTTACGCAAGGTGATAAAGATGTTTCTGCTCTAGCCGATCATACCATCGAAATTCCAGATGTTGAGGAAGAATTAACTCCGCTTATGAGTGTTATTCCATTACAGTTATTAGCATATCATATTGCAATCATGAGAGGTTGTAATGTTGATCAGCCACGTAATTTAGCAAAGTCTGTCACTGTAGAATAATTAGGCAGTTTAACGCATAAAAAAAGCCCGATAAATTTTATCGGGCTTTTTTTATTCTTAAAACTAGACGGTCATAATTTCTTTCTCTTTCGCTTCAAGATGCTTATCTGTTTTGGCAATATAAGCATCTGTAAGTTGTTGGATTTTAACTTCTGCATCTTTTGCTACGTCTTCAGCAAGTCCATCTTTCACTAATTTACGGATAGCTTCGTTTGCATCACGACGAACATTACGGATACTCACTTTTGAATTTTCGGCTTCCCCTTTCGATTGTTTTACTAAGTTTAAGCGTCTTTCTTCAGTAACTGGAGGGATGTTTAAACGAATCATAACTCCATCATTTTGAGGAGTGAGTCCTATGTTTGACCCAAAAATTGCTTTCTCAATGGGCCCAAGCATTTGCTTCTCCCAAGGTTGAACAGCGAGAGTTCGTGCATCAGGTGTGTTAATATTTGCTACTTGACTCAAAGGTGTATTTGAACCATAATAATCAACGTAGATTCCTTCCAACATTGCTGGGCTTGCTTTCCCTGCACGAATTTTAGCCAATTCGGCGTCAAGATGCGAAATTGCTTTTTCCATCAATGTGGTAGCTGCTTCAATTTGGGGCTTTACGAGTTCGTTCATGACTTATTATTTAATAGAGTGCAAATAAACAAGATTTATAGAGTATTTTCAAATGATTTAGAATTCTACTAACGTCCCTACGTTTTCC
>JBIPLZ010000288.1:0-3536 GCA_044369395.1 Flavobacteriales bacterium
AGCGATACTTATGAGAGCTTATTACATTTAATGCATCAATAAATTTTTCAATTTCTGTAAAAGATACGTTTTCAACTGGAAACAGAGCACTCCGCTTATTGAAAGAAGGATTATTACCCATTACAGACTGCCACATACCTTGAGTTACCTCTGTTTTTAAGAGTTTAAAACCAGATAAATGAACTTGGTGAATTGGAAACTCATCATGTGTACATTCCGCGCCTTGATCGGATGTACATCCCATACTAAAAACACCACCTTCAATGGGTGTCATGGATGTTTCAATCGCCACTAACATCAATTTTTGTTCGTTTGTTAATGTTTTAATTTGAGCTTGAACATCACACCATGATGAAAGAAAAAACAAGTGAAGTGCTATGTAAAACTGTTTGAGATAATTCATTGAAAACCCTTTAATCTATTCTCGAATACGAATGTAGACTGATAAACTTCTGTTAACTATGATAATCATCATGTAAAAACATCTAAAAACAAATGATTTTAAAAACAAAAAACCCCGAAACTCTTTCGAATTTCGGGGTTTTGTTTTGGTATAGTTAATTAATTTAAGCCTGTGCTGTTGGTCCACCAAAATTCATTGGAAATGCAGCAGCGCCAGAATCAACTTTAATAGGTCCATGTACAGCTTCAAACTTTGCAACATTTTCTTTCAAAGCAGAAAGTAAACGTTTAGCATGCTGAGGAGTTAGAACAATACGCGATTTAACTCGTGCTTTGGGAACACCTGGCATCACTTTGATAAAATCAACTACAAATTCAGAATTCGAATGAGTAATGATTGCCAAATTTGAATAGATTCCTTCAGCAACTTCTTCAGATAACTCAATATTGAGTTGACTTTCAGGATTTAGATTCTCTTCCATAGAAAATTTCGAATTAAACTGTTTCTTCTTTGAATTTCTTCTTTGAAGCCATCAACACATTGAATTCTTCTTGAGAACCAACTACAATGTTTTCGTACTCACGAAGACCTGTACCCGCTGGAATCAAATGTCCTACAATAACGTTTTCTTTCAATCCTAATAGATCATCAGATTTAGCGCTAATTGCAGCCTCATTCAATACTTTAGTTGTTTCCTGGAACGAAGCTGCAGAGATAAAGCTCTTCGTTTGCAATGAAGCACGTGTGATACCTTGTAATACTTGGTTTGCAGTTGCTGGAACAGCATCACGCGACTCAACCAAGGTCATATCTTTACGTTTCAACATCGAGTTCTCATCGCGCAACTTACGAGCCGTTACAATTTGTCCTGCTTTCAATGAAGTAGAATCTCCCGGTTCAATAACAACTTTCTTATCGAAGATATAATCATTCTCTTCGTTGAAGTCGAGTTTATTACACATTTGACCTTCCAAGAACTTGGTATCACCTGGATCGATAATAGCCACTTTACGCATCATCTGACGAACAATTACCTCAAAGTGTTTATCATTAATCTTCACACCTTGCAAACGGTAAACTTCTTGAATTTCGTTCACCAAATATTCTTGAACCTTAGTTGGTCCTTTAATCGCAAGAATGTCGCCTGGGGTAGTTGCTCCTTCACTTAATGGCTGACCAGCTTTCACGAAATCGTTTTCCTGAACCAAGATGTGCTTGCTTAAAGAAATTAAGTATTTCTTCTGCTCACCCGTTTTAGATTCAATCATTACCTCGCGGTTACCACGTTTCACTTTTCCAAATGAAACAATACCATCAATTTCAGAAACAACAGCTGGATTGGATGGATTACGCGCTTCGAATAATTCCGTTACACGTGGAAGACCACCCGTGATATCTCCAAGCTTTCCATTTTGACGTGGAATCTTCACCAAAATTTCACCCGATTTTACCTTTTGACCATCATTTACAACAATGTGTGCAGCTAATGGTAAAGAATAAGAACGAATCACTTCTTTGGTTGAATCCAAAATTTTGATCATCGGATTTTTTGTCTTATCACGACGTTCAATAATCACTTTCTCACGGAAACCTGTCTGTTCATCACTTTCTTCACGATACGTAATACCTTCTTCTAAATCTTCGAAGTCAATTTTACCACCTGTCTCAGCGATGATAACAGCGTTATATGGATCCCAATCACAAATCAAATCTCCTTTTTTAACAGTTACACCATTTTTAACATAAATGGTAGCACCATAAGGAATATTCGCAGTGGTAAGAATTACCATTGTTTTCGGATCGATGATTCGCATCTCTGCAGATCGACCAATAACGATTTCAATGAAATTGTTGCTTTCGTCTTCTTTCGAAACAGTACGTAATTCGTCAATTTCAAGAATACCATCAAAACGCGCTTCAACCTTCGAAGCTGTAGCTGTGTTCGATGCTGTACCTCCAACGTGGAACGTACGAAGAGTAAGCTGAGTTCCCGGCTCACCAATTGACTGAGCTGCAATAACTCCAACTGCTTCACCTTTTTGAACCATGCGACCACTCGCTAGGTTACGTCCATAGCATTTCGAACATACACCTTGCTCAGATTCACATGTTAATACAGAACGAATTTCAACAGCTTCTAAACCTGATGCTTCAATTTTTTCTGCATCATCTTCACGAATTTGTTCACCACTAGAGATTAATAACTCTCCTGTTGTTGGACTATAAACGTCATGAAGCGAAGTACGTCCTAATATTCTGTCATATAAACTTTCTACAATCTCCTCGTTATTCTTCAACGGGATAGCTGTCAAACCACGAAGAGTTCCACAATCTTCCGCACAAATAATAACATCTTGAGAAACATCCACCAAACGACGAGTTAAGTAACCTGCATCGGCCGTTTTCAAAGCGGTATCGGCAAGTCCTTTACGCGCACCGTGGGTTGAAATAAAGTACTCAAGGATTGAAAGACCTTCCTTAAAGTTAGAAAGAATTGGATTCTCAATAATCTCACCTCCAGATGCACCCGATTTTTGTGGCTTAGCCATCAATCCACGCATACCTGATAACTGACGAATCTGTTCTTTCGAACCACGAGCCCCAGAATCGAGCATCATGTAAATAGGATTGAACCCTTGATTATCGTTAACCAATTGCGTCATTAAACGCTGAGTTAAGCGAGAATTCGTATGTGTCCAAATATCAATAATCTGATTGTAACGCTCGTTATTAGTAATGAAACCCATGTTATAGTTCATCATTACTTCTTCCACTTGCGTATTCGCATCTTCCACCATCTTTTCTTTATCCTCGGGAACAATTACGTCACCTAAGTTGAAAGATAGACCGCCACGGAATGCCATCGTGAAACCAAGATCTTTAATATCATCAAGGAACTTAGCAGTAACAGCCATACCTGTTTCCTTCACAATTTTACCGATAATGTCACGCAATGATTTCTTGGTAAGTAACTCATTAATGTAACCTACTTGAGTTGGAACAACTTGATTAAACAATACACGTCCAACTGTAGTTTCAATAAGTTTACGAACTAATACATCGCCTTCTTTTACATTGGTTTTCACATTAATCCATGCATGAAGATCTACACGTTTTTCATTAAACGCAATAA
>JBIPLZ010000025.1:0-12342 GCA_044369395.1 Flavobacteriales bacterium
GCCTGCAACAATGGGAGCAAAAGTTCGAATTACAGGCAAAAATCGCCCAATAATTAACGTTCTCGAACCATAACGTGCATAAAACTCTTCGGCAGTTCGCAAATGACTTTTTCGAAAGAAGAAAGTGTCTGTTCGTGTATGAAGACGGTCTCCCGTTTTATATCCGAAATAATATCCGAATGTACTTCCTAATACTGCAGTTATAAATACTAACGAAATGACTAATTCAAACGGATGGTTGAGCACGCCAGTGGCACATAAAAGCCCCGCTGTAAACATCAAAGAATCGCCTGGCAAGAAAAATCCAAAGAACAATCCATTTTCAATAAATACAACCGCAAGCAGGAATATTAAACCTCCATACTCGATGATGTTTTTAGGTTGAAAGAATGTGAGGAATTGTTGGATAATTTCCAGCATCTCGTTTTAAAATAATACTTGCAGTAAATGTACGATTCAGTTTGATGCGGGAACATTGAAAATTTGTGTATTCCAATATTCACCTCGATCTTTTACACCAACCGCATGAAGCATAACTTTGCCTGATTCATGAATGCTAATCCGAAAAAATCCCCGTTGGTTATCGTCCATGAAACGCGCTTGGTAACGGTAACGATTAAGTTGAGTTTGTTTTGATCCCGATCCACTTACAATACATCGTATGTTATTGACATCGAAATATTCCATGGCATGTTCATGTCCCGAAACATATAAAACATGTGGGTATTTTTGTAAGATTTCCACAATGCTTTTGCGATACCTTTTGTATCGTGGTTGAGGCAAATCCTGACTAAAATATCGGTTCAATCCAAGCAAACCAAATAACTGAAACGGTGTGAAATTTACAATAGAACGCAGAGGTTCGTTCACATGAACATGCTTTCCGTTGCTATATAAAGGATGATGAGCTGCAACAATACTTATATGTCCTTTTCGGTTCGACTCAGCCAACATGCTATCCAACTTCATCAATGCTGCTTTTCGGGTTTGCTTCCGATTCATATTCGGCAATTTATCAACGGAATTAAACATATTCGACTGCAACCACCATTGCGAATCCAAGGCAATCAGATCGATTTGTTCACTCAGCGAAATACCTGTAGGACCTGGAAGTCCGGGTGGTGTTATAAAAACTCCTGAATCCTTATTCTTCACAATTGAATTTTCCTTAAACCATGTATTCGCAAAATCGGCCTGCAATTGAATGGCTTTTTTACCAGAACGTTTGCCATTACTCCAATCGTGATTTCCAGGAATTATGGAAACATTTCCGCGATAAGCAACAAGTAATTCATATTGAGCTGCTAATTTCCTTTGTGAAATGGCATTTTTCTTTGCCGATTGATTGGGATTTAAACCTTGCGGATAACAATTATCTCCTAAAAACAACATTGAACTTGCGGTATCGTTAAAGGTTTCGAAAGCAAGTAATTGCAGGGCATCTGATGGTATTGTATCATTTCCAGTATCTCCTATAAGATAAAGTGAATGCACAATCCGGTCTTGTCCATAAATTTCAAAGACAAATGAAAACAAGAAAAGCAGTAAGGGTAAAATCTTTTTCACTCCGCAAAGGTATTGGAAGATTTGGAACTCTTTAAAATTAGATGTCAAAGGTTAATGTGAAAGCGTATTTTTACCCACAGATAATCCATGTTTAAACGCGAATTTCTTTTACGCATTTTATTTATTCTAAACCTCATCGCGGTTGCTGGATTGGGAACTTCTTACCTCGCATTATTCTTGAGTCCTGAGCACTTTTGGATGTTTGCATTTATGGGTCTTGCGTATCCCATCTTGCTTATCTTGAATTGTATTTTTGTCTGTTTTTGGATATTCGTTCGTTGGAAAAGAGCACTTTTTTCGGGAATCATCATACTCATTGGTCTATCTAAAATTAACGATTTATTCCAATGGAGAATTAAAGTGGATGAATCTTCCAGTGAAAATGCTCAAGTAGAAGATTCAACATTCAAAGTACTTTCCTACAATGTTCGTTTGTTCGATTTATACAATTGGACCGAAAACAAAATGACACGCAATAACATCATGGATTTAATTCAAGATGCTGAAGCAGATATCCTTTGTTTGCAAGAGTTTTTTTATGAAGACACGGGAGTTTTTAATACACTCGATACGTTGAAACAAATTCAACGTGCGAAATATGTGCACATTGAGCATTCGGCGCATGTAAAAAATGTTAACCATTGGGGAATCGCCACATTTTCGTGCTATCCTATTGTCGGCAAAGGCTTAATCTTATTTCGCGATAGCACTGACAATATCTCCATGTTTACCGATGTTAAAATTTTAACAGACACTGTTCGTATTTACAATTTACATTTAGAATCGATTCGCTTCCGAAGCGAAGATTACAAAGTACTCCAAAACATAACTGGCGTTGAAGACAATACGAATTTAGATGGGCCGCAAAAAATAATTTCGCGCATGCGCAGAGCATTTATTCGAAGATCTCGACAAACCGACATCATTCGCAAACATATTGAAGATAGTCCGTACCCTGTAATTGTGACGGGCGATTTCAATGATACACCAAACTCTTATGCCTATCATCAAATATCGAAAGGATTGAAAGACGCCTTCCGAACATCCGGATCAGGATTAGGAACTACCTATATTGGAAAGATACCTTTTCTGCGTATCGATTATATATTATATGATGCTGAAGCTTTTGAATCCTTATTTTTCAAAGTCATCCGAGAAAAGTATTCCGATCACTATCCGGTTTTAAGTAAACTAAAGTTTAAACCCAGATTGTAAATTAAAATAGTAAACGAAAGAGCATAAACAATCCACCCGAAAGCAACATGGTAACAGGAAGTGTTAACAACCATGCAATAGCGATGTTTCGGATTGTCCCTCCTTGAAGGTTTTTAAAACCATTCGAAGAAACCATACTGCCGGCAACACCCGAAGACAAAACCTGCGTGGTGCTTACTGGAGAACCAAAATAACTAGCAACTCCAATTGTTAAAGCAGAAAGAATTCCAGCACTTGCACCCTGAGCATAGGTTAAATTCTCCTTGCCAATTTTTTCTCCAATGGTCACAACAATTCGCTTCCATCCAATCATTGTCCCTAAGCCTAATGAAAGGGAAATGATTAATATCACCCAATTGGGAGCGTATTCAGTAAACGATTTCATCTCTTTAACCGATGAATCTAATTTTTTAAAATCTTCTTTCGATAATGAATTAAGTGCACCAGATGCCTTTAATTTTTTTATGTGAACGCCAATAAAAATGATGTCTTTTCTTAATCCCAACAACTCCGATTCTGGTATAAGTTTATTGGCCCTATTGCGATCGAATGCCTGACTAATATCTAACAACTCGGCTTTAACCTGATCTGCAATTGCACGGTCAATTGGGTTCATTTTAGCATTGTCTAACTGGGTTACTTTATCAAATACCATTTGTGACGATGCTTCCATTTGAAACAAATTACGATTGCTATCCATGGCAAACTTCATTGGAGCTATGCTAATCAGAATAAGCATAATTAAACCCACTCCTTTTTGTCCATCGTTAGAGCCATGTGTAAAACTTAAACCAGCACAGCTTGCAATTAATAAAGCACGAATCCAAAATTTAGGTGGTTTGTTTCCAGTAGGTGCTTTGAAAATATCGGGATCTTTTACAAATTTCCTTAACAATGTCATGCTAAACAGTGTTAAACCGAAACCAAGCAAAGGAGAAATAAGCAATGACAAGGCGGTTTTATTGGCTCCAGCCCAATTTACACCTGATAAATCACCATTGGCTGAAGTCAATGAGAAAACCACACCTACGCCCAAAATTGAACCGATTAAGGTATGAGAACTGGATGCGGGAATACCAAGATACCATGTTCCTAAATTCCATATGATGGCCGATAATAACAAGGCCAGGATTAAAGCGATGTTCTGCCCTACTTCCATATTTACAAGTGACTCAGGTGGTAATAAATTAACGATACCCATGGCAACAGCAATACCACCAGCAAAAACCCCAATGGAGTTCATTACTCCAGATAGAACAACAGATTGAATGGGTTTAAGTGATTTAGTATAAATTACCGTGGCGACTGCATTGGCAGTATCGTGAAAACCATTTATAAACTCGAATATACATGCACACAAAATGCAGACTAAGAGTAGTATAGAGAGATTAATATCAAGTCCAAACATAGAGTACGAAACTAAATAAAAAACACACTCAAAAACAGGTTAACAAATCCTTAACAATTGAATTACGCTCGAGGATGGGCTTGCTTGTATGCGGCTTTCAATTTTTCTATAGTATTGTGCGTGTACACTTGCGTAGCACTTAAATTGGCATGCCCAAGAATTTCTTTAATCGCATTTAAATCAGCTCCTTTATTAAGCATTTCAGTTGCAAAAGAATGTCGAAGTACATGCGGACTTCTTTTTTTCTGGGTACTAACTGTTGACAAATACTTTTTTACTAAACGGTATACAAAAGCAGGATATAACACCTTTCCATCTTTACGAATAAACAAGATTGAATTTTCAGATGAAATTCCATTCCGTTCATCAATAAAGTTAGATAGCTGATTTCCAAGAGAAGGAAATAGTGGAATGATACGTTGCTTATTTCGTTTTCCGGTAACTTTCAATTGAAGATTTCGGATGTCCACATTTTGAATTGATAAACCTAATAGTTCCGACAAACGCATTCCAGTTCCATAAAAAAGTTCCAGAATGAGATGATCTCTTCTTCCATCAAAATCATCCTCAAACAATTGATTATCCAACATCAAATCGAGCTTCTCAGCTTCAATGTATACTGGAAGTCGTTTTGATACTTTGGGCGACGTAATTTTGCCCATTGGATTTACTTCAACCCAATTGCTGCGTATTGCGTATTTATAAAATGATTTGAGAGTTGTTATCTTCCTGTTCACACTGCGCGCCTCGAGCCCAGCTTCCATTAAACTCACTAACCACGATCTAATAAACGAAGCATTGACTTCATTCAATGTTATTACTTCATATTCGGAATGGAGAAAAATAGCCCATTGTTTCAAATCACCTTCATAAGCAATTAATGAATGGTGAGAATAGCGCTTCTCAAACTTCAAATGCTCAATAAACTTGGCTATGGCTTCCATGTTTGAAATTTACATCGATTGAGAACCGATAATAAACAACTAACGAAAAAAAAGGAACAGAATTATCAACAAAAAAAGGGATTCCCTTTGGAGGAATCCCTTTGTATATAAAAAGAAACTTAATTAAGCTTCAGCGTTTGTCTTAAATTGTGCGCTGTAAATCGCTTTTTTAATCTCTTCGCGACGAACGATAGATGGCTTCGTGAATTTTTGACGCTCACGTAGATTTTTGATTAAACCAGTTTTTTCAACTTTACGCTTGAATTTTTTTAGCGCCTTTTCAATTGATTCGCCTTCTTTTACAGGAATGATAAGCATCGGAATTTTTTCTTTTATGTTCTTAAGGGTTGCAAAGATAAAAACATTTTTATTTAATCGAACAGATAACGTGTTTTTTTTCTTGAATGAAATTAATTTCTTGAAACATACAAACCACTATTCATACATTAGCAGCATAAACACCAAGTATAATTTTATGCCAACATACGATATCGTTAGCAAAGTGGACCTTCAAACCCTCGACAATGCAATTAATGCAGCAACGAAAGAAATTACAACTCGATTCGATTTCCGTGATTCTAAAACAGAAATCGACCTTGATAAAAAGTCGCTAGTAGTTCACATTTTAACCGAAAATGAAATGCGTGTTACGGCCATCGAAGATGTTGTTCGCTCCCGATTGATTAAACAAAAAATTGATCCTTCATGCATGGATTTTGGGAAACAGCAATATGCTTCTGGCAATATGGTTCGTAAAGACATCACTATAAAACAAGGTATTGATAAAGACTCTTCTCGAAAAATAGCAAAAATCATCAAAGATTCTGGCCTTAAGGTTCAAGCTCAAATTATGGATGATCAATTGCGCGTGAGTGGCAAGAAAATCGACGACCTCCAGCAAAGTATGTCCATATTGAGAGGAGCAGACGTAGGAATTCCTCTTCAATTCCAAAACATGAAATCCTAAAACAAAAAATCCCGGCAATCATATAAGATCCCGGGATTTTTTTATTTTGGTATTCTTTAATCCTACTTCATTTCAGGAGCAGACAAAGCATCGTTAGCTTGTTTATCGTTAGGGTCGATTGCCTTCACTTTCTCCCACCAAATTTTAGAGTTTGTAAAATCCTTGTTGATGAAATAATAAAAGCCCAAATACTTATATGCCGAAATAAGTTCTTTCGAATATTTGGCTGAATCGGGTTCTGCTAAAACTACAACTTGTTCAAAAGCTGCTTTAGCTAAACCGGCTTTTGAATCTGGATCAAGCATACTTTGAGTACGTGCTTTCCAATCGAAGCCTTGCACAAACTTAGGTGCCAATTCATTTACCCGCGTAAATGCCGAATCAGCTTTACCAAACTCATTCATTTTATAATATGTAACTCCTAAAAGATGATAATCGCGAGAACTAGCCTTCGTTAGCTTTATCTTTTTCTCATAGGCTTCTGATGCTTCTTTATATTTCTTCATTTTCGTATAAACAGAAGCGATGTCAGACAATAAATCGAATGCTACTGTATCTTGAGAAAAAGCGAAATTTAATTTTTCTAAAGCCAAAGAATCTTGACCTGTAGCAGAAAGCAATTTTCCTAAATACGCATAATCTTTCGGGATCAACTTTCCAACAGGGTGTCGACCAAAGAATTTATTCATGTATGAAATCCCATTAGGGAAATCTTTCGTTTCAAATGCTGAGTATGCAGCGAGTCTGAACAAAACAGTCCGACTTGTATCAGTTTGCCAAATAGAATTTATTTCTTTCAAAGCACCAGCATAATCCTTTGTCTTGTATAAAGTTGATGCATATAAAACACGTGAATTAATGGTGCCTTTTGATAACTCAAGGTATTTCACATAATTCTTTTTTGCATCTTCATAACGTTGAACCAATGAATAAAGCTCGCCCAATTCTAGGTATGCAGGAGCGTATGAAGAATCTGTTTTAATCGCTTCATTGTAATAATCTAATGCGCCTTTTGAACCATCTTTACCAACTAAGTTTCGTGCATTTACCCATAATTTACCCAAACGTTGCATTGCAATCGGTGAACTTGGGTTTAATTCTTGTGCCTTCTCGTAGTATTTAATTGCACTTGATCCATCATTGTAAACCATGTATGCATCACCATTTAATATCTGTATTTCAGGATTCCGTAGTTGGAGTTTTTCAGCATCTTTTAATAATGTAAATGCCTTTGGAATATCATTCGGAGTAATTGTAATGTATGCTTCTGCAATTCGAATAAGTACTTCTGCATTTTTTCCTGCTCCCATTTGAAGCGCCTTGGCGAATTGCTGATCGGCAAGTTCTTTCTGCCCCTCAATTTTAGCAATTTTCGCCAATCCAATAAAGTTCAATGGATTATTCAAATCATTCTGAACACCTAGCTTATAGAGTGTTTTGGCGGAATCGGCATTTTCGGCTTGTAACAAATTCTCTCCGAAGTAAAACCAATAATCTCCTTTCATAGGAAATTTCGCCACTAATTGACGAAACACGGAGCTAGCAGATTCATATTGCTCATTTAATGTAAGGCGTTTAGCCTCTTCTAATGTTTGTGCATTTGTGCTAAAAGCAATTGCTATAAGCAAACAAATAAGTGCGGACTTTTTCATGATACTATATATAAGATGATATTAATTTTAATTACCCACATCAACCAAACGAATTACGCCATAAGCTGGAACTAGTCCAGATTTCAAAACAATACGTTGACCTTTATCGCCTGCAATAAACGATGCGAAGCCCGTACCAAGACGAGTGCCAATTTCTCGGTTTATATAAAAAACATCGCGACGAAACGGATATGATTTGTTTGCAAGGTATGCTTGATAAGGCTGAGTATATCCAAGAACAGCATCTGGGTCATTTTCAGAAGACACCCCAACAACACGAATACGCTTTAGAAAATTCCCACTCACTGAATCTTCGGTATCACTAATCCAATTGGATGAAATAACACCAATTGACCAAGGATGCTCTTCTACATATTTAACAACTTCTTCGTTCGAATTAACAGCCGAACACAAAGCAGGCAATTTTGCAAGTTTGAAAAGTTCTTTTAAGTAACGAGCATTACCAGATGAGGGATGATCGAACACCACACGAATTTCTTCTTTGGAAGAGCCCGGCTTAATATCCATCCAACTCGCTGGGTTTTTCGTAAACAGTTGCTGCAATTGCTTGTAAGAAAATGTAGAGTCTGGATTGGAACGATTAACAATAAATGCCAATCCATCTACACAAATTTTGGTGACTTTAGGAAAAATCGCATGTGACTTGAAATACACTTTTTCCTGCTCAGTTAATTCACGGCTTGTGATCATTGCTCGCAAAGAATCCTTCATTAACAAATCCATTAAATTACCCTCAGAGCCATAGGTTGCATTAATTTTTGCATTGGGATACAATGATTGAAACGTTGAGATTTCAGTTTCTAAAAGCAATTTGTACGAATCATCAACTCCAATTCGAATATTTCCCCGTGTTGTACTTTCCTGCGTTAAAGCATCCGAAGCACTTCCACACGAAGTCAATATTACAGCAAGAAGTATATTGATAGCTAAAAAACAATGCTTGAAATTCATTTATAAATCTCGATTAGTTTTGGAACTCATAAAACGGACAGAGCGAAAAAATCCATAAAGCATAACTACAATTCCAATGAGGGTTTGATATTGCTCAGGAACGATCGTAAAGAACTTTGTAAAAATAAGTAATGAGCCAATGATGATGTAAACAACAATCACCACAAGGCTCATTACCCGCAATAGTTTATTCAAGGGAAAAGAATTAACGCAATGTGAATTTAATCGGAAGATTGTATTGAACACGAACCGACTTACCATTTTGCTTCCCTGCTTTCCAAGCTGGCATTGCTTTAACAACGCGCATCGCTTCTTCATCACAACCACCGCCAATTCCGCGAAGTTTTTTCACATCCGATATTTCACCATTACCTTCTACAACAAATGTAACGTATACCGTTCCAGTGATTCCATTTTCACGAGCCATCGATGGATACTTGATATTTTTCCCTAAATATTCAAATAACTTTTCTTCTCCACCTGGAAATTCAGGCATCTGCTCTACAATAGTGAAAATTTGTTGAGGAGCTTCTACTTCCTCCTTACCATCACCTTCTGTTGGAAGTTCAATATCTCCCGTACCTTCTTTTGTTTCTGTACCCACTTGAACTTTGATTTCATCCTGAGGAGGAGGAATATCTTTTTCGTCAATTGGCTCTTCCGTTACCACAGGTGGTGTAAACTTAATGGTTTCCTGAACAGGTGGTGGTGGATCTGGTGGTGGTGGTGGTGGTGGAACATCCTTGTCGAGCGGAGGAGCATCTACCAAAGTCAATTCAACATTGGTTTCGGCTTCTACTGGAGCAAGTTTTTCCAAAAAATCCATAATTGCTGGAATACTCACACTTATAACAAAAACACTAATTGCAATAATGAATGCAGTGTTCATGTGTTTGTTGTAACGCTTTCTCAGCTCATAAGCACCATATTCTTTGTTACGGTGCTCGAATACAATTTCGTCAAACGGCTTGACGGCGAGTTGTTCGGCCATGTCTCTATTTCGTTTGAATTAGTTAATAAGTATTTGCATTTGCGATCATCTGATTCTCAAGTTCATTCGATTCCAACAAGGCGTAACTTCCAATATTGCAAATAGCCATTTCGTCAAGGGCATCAACAATATTTTTGTAGTTCGATTCTTTGTCAGGCTTTAGCAAAACGATTAGGCTTGACATTTTATTGGTTTCACGAAAAACTTTAATTTTCTCTTTCAGTTCTTCCTCTTCCATTTTACCTTCAGACGCCTCCTTTTTCCATTGTTCAATTTGGTTAAAGGCATTATGACGTTTATTATTTTCAGCAATTAAAATCTTACGAATTCCATCTTTACTGTAATTCGTTTTAGTTAATGAAGGAAGAGCTTTCGTTGGATCTGCTACTCCAAAATACCAATACACAACATTCTTATCAGTTAAAAGAATGTTGAGAGTGTGATCGGCTGGCACCTTGTTTTTGTCTTTTTCTTGAATTTTATCATCTTTAATAGGCATATTGATCTCCATCGCTTGTGGCTTGTTGAAGGTCGTTGTTAAGATGAAAAACGTCAAGAGCAGAAACCCAAGGTCAACCATTGGGGTCATGTCAATTCGAGTGGATGATTTTTTAGCACGCTGTTTACCGTGCTTCTTTTTGCCACCACCGTCGTCGCCGGTATTTACTTCTGCCATGGTGTTTTATTGTTTTTAATCGTTTTGAAAACGATATTTAGTTTTGAAAAATTATTCCGTTGTTCCAGTTTCCATGTTCGTGATCAGATTAAATCTGTTCACTTTTTTATCCTGAAGTACATCCATTACACGACGAATCTTTGGGTAAGAAGTTTGTTGATCTCCTTTAATGGCAACACGAAAAGTTGGTGCATTAATACGACCATAAAAAACCCAATCACAAAGTTCGCAAGCGGTAGAATCGGATGGGATTCCTTCCGACTTCTCTTGCATTTTCTTACGATCTGTACTTCCCGCTGACAAGTATTCCTTCATTTGACTCATTGGAATTCCAAATGAAGCCATGTTAGAAAACTCCTTTTGCTCCTCTTCGTTAAAAACAACCTTGTACTTCTCACCCATTTTATTCAAAACTTTGAGGCGAGTTTCTTGACCTGTAATGGTAAAATATACATGATCTTCTTTGTCTACAAGTATCATCATTAAGTCCTTATCCGGAATTTTCAAATCTGAAACAGAGGATGGCATATCTACAACAGCTGCTTCTTCGGCACGGAATTGAGAAATTAACATGAAAAAGGTTACTAAAAGAAAAGCAAGATCCACCATCGGCGTCATGTCGATGGAAGGACTGTTTTTCGGCATTTTTATTTTAGGCATATCCTAAAGTCTGAGTAATTATTTAGTGCTTGATTCGAACGTCGAAACCAAACTATAACCTGATTCATCAATTTTGTAAGTCAATTGATCAATCTGAGTTGTGAAATAGTTGTACATAATGATAGCTACTGTTGAACCAGAAATTCCAAGCGCCGTGTTAATCAAGGCCTCAGAAATACCATTCGCAAGTGCAACAGCATCCGGAGCTCCTGCCTGTGCAAGTGCCGAGAATGCTTTAATCATACCTAGAACAGTTCCAATCAAACCAACTAATGTTGCGATGGAAGCACAAGTAGAGATAATTACTAAATTTTTAGAAAGCATTGGAAGTTCTAATGCAGTAGCTTCTTCAAGCTCTTTATGCATGGCAACTACTTTCTGCTCTTTATCCATAGAACTATCATTCTGTAGAGATGCATAGCGCTGAAGACCAGCTTTCATAACATTGGCAAGTGATCCTTTTTGTTTGTCACACTCAGCAATTGCCGCAGAAAGTTGATTGTTATTAATCATGTTTTGAAGATTACGAACAAAAATGTTAATTCTTCCATTTCCTTTTGCTTTACTCAATGTCATGAAACGCTCAATTGAAAAAGCCAAAATGATAACCACAATAGACATTAATATAGGTACAATAAATCCACCTTTATAAATAATAGCCAATGTATTTCCTGGAAGTGGGTGTCCTAGGATAGGGTCTCCACCTTCAAAATTACTTGGGCTACCCATCACAAACATGTACACTAAGGTACTAACGATGATGGAAGATAAAATTACTGTTGCTGAAAAAAAGGAACCAATTCCGTTTCCTTCTGATTTGGGTTTGTTGCTTGTTTTCAAAGCTTCTTGATTGCTCATTTTAAAGCGTATTAAAGGATGAAAGGTGAATAATTAATTAAGAATTGTGTATTAGAAATCGGGCAAATATAATGAAAATGATATTCAAACAAAATGAACATTTAAACCTTAATATCGGAAGTAACATTAATGTAATATTCCTTTGATTTATTCAAACCAAATGAAGAAATTTCAAGTTTGATGAAAGGCTTCTTTGTGTTTTAAAAATCTTGTTGTACTTTTGCGGCGGTTTTAGAGAAGGGGACAGTGTCCCTTTTTTTATTTCGATGATAAAAGAAATGATTCGTAAAGAACACATTGTAGAGTTAAGTGAGGCCTTCTTGAAGGATTCTGCAAATTACCTCATTGATGTAAATGTTCGTTCGGGCAACCGAATAAGTATTTTCATTGAGAATGATGAGCATGTTTCTATCAAAGATTGTATCGCGCTCAG
>JBIPLZ010000434.1:0-3535 GCA_044369395.1 Flavobacteriales bacterium
TCAGCTGATGGCGCAACGACTTTCTGTGCTGGTGGTTCGGTTACATTAACTGCAAGTGCTGGAAGCAGCTATACTTGGAGCAATGGTGCTTCTACGCAATCAATTTCTGTTAATGCAACAGGAAACAATTCAGTAACGGTTACCAATGCAAATGGATGTACTTCAAGTGCTTCTCAAGGAGTAACGGTAAATGCCTTACCAACTGTTTCAATCTCAGCTGATGGCGCAACGACTTTCTGTGCTGGTGGTTCGGTTACATTAACTGCAAGTGCTGGAAGCAGCTATGCATGGAGCAATGGTGCTACAACACAATCAACTTCTGTTAATGCTACAGGAAACTATTCAGTAACGGTTACCAATGCAAATGGATGTTCTTCAATTGCTTCAGAAGGTGTTACGGTGAATGAATTACCAAGTGTTTCAATCTCTGCAGATGGGGCAACAACATTCTGTGCTGGCGGTTCGGTTACTTTAACTGCAAGTGCTGGAAGCAGCTATGCTTGGAGCAATGGTGCTACAACGCAATCAATATCTGTTAATGCTTCGGGAAATTATTCAGTAACTGTAACAGATTCCAATGGTTGTTCTGCTGATGCTTCACAAGGAGTTACGGTAAATGAACTGCCAACAGTTTCAATCTCTGCTAATGGACCAACAACTTTCTGTGCTGGCGGTTCGGTAACCTTAACTGCAAGTGCTGGAAGCAGCTACGCTTGGAGCAATGGTGCTACAACTCAATCAATATCTGTTAATGCTACAGGAAACTATTCAGTAACAGTAACAGATGCGAATGGTTGTTCTGCAAATGTTTCTCAAGGAGTTACGGTGAATGCATTACCAAGTGTATCAGCTGGAATTTATTCTTCTGTTACAACATTAAGCAATGCTGTAAGTCTTGTTGGTACTCCAGCAGGTGGCACTTTCACAGGAACTGGAGTTTCAGGAAATTCATTCAATCCTTCAGTTGCTAGTGTTGGAACATTTACATTGACGTATAATTATACTGATGGAAATGGTTGTAGTAATTCTGCTCAAAGTTCAATTACTGTAACACCTGGTTGTATATTATCTGCAGGCACAATTAGCGGTCCAACAAACTCATGTGCTTTCCAGGGTACAACGGGAGGAATTGCTACATATTCTGTCAGCGCAACCGATGCAACTAGCTATACATGGACATTGCCAGCAGGTTCTACCAATATTACTGGTCAAGGTACAAACACCATTTCGTTTAAATTTTCTTCAACATACACAACTGGAACTGTTTCGGTTGTTATTGGAGGATGTAGCACTTCTGCAAGTCGTTCTATTACGGTAACAAGAGCTACACCTGCAACTCCGGGTGTTGTGAGCGGAACGGCAAATGTTTGCTCAATTAGAGGTACAACGCAAACAAACACGTATTCGATTGCTCCAGTTGCGAATGCAATTTCTTATTTGTGGGTTGCTCCAGCTAATACAGTAATCATTAGCGGACAAGGAACTACTTCAATTACATTGCAAGTGAATGCTGCATTTACATCAGGAAGTATCACCGTAAGATCTAATTCAGGATGTGCAAACAGTACTACACGCTCTTTTGCATTGAGTGTTGCTATTCCTGCAACACCAGGAACAATCACAGGAACTAGCAGAGCTTGTCCAGGCAATACGTTTACATACACTGTTGCAGCTGTAGCAAATGCATCAAGTTACAATTGGACAGTTCCAACAGGAGCTACCATTGTTTCGGGTGCCGGGACGAATAGTATTCAAGTGAATTTTAATGCTGGTTTTGTAGCTACAGGAAATATTAGTGTTACAGCAACGAATGGCTGCGGAACAAGTGCTGCAAGAAGCTACAGCGTTGCAAGAAATACTCCAGCAACGCCAGCCACTATAGCTGGACAAACTTCTGGAATTTGCAGTGCCACCGTTAACTACAGCGTAACCAATGTTGCAGGTATGACCTACACATGGACCGCTCCGGCAGGAACTTCAATTGTTTCTGGACAAGGAACGAATGTCATTACACTTTCTATAACTCCAACATTTGTTTCAGGTACATTATCGGTAAATGCTTCAAACAGTTGCAGCACAAGTGCAAACAGAACGGCAAGTTTAACTGCACGCCCTGCAACACCTGCAAGTATAACAGGTTTAGCAACTGCGGTATGTATTGGCTCTCAACAAACCTATTCAGTTGCTGCATTGCCAGGTGCTACTTCATACACATGGACAGTTCCTGCATCTTACAGCATTGTTAGTGGACAAGGAACAAACAGTATTGTGGTGAACATTGGAACTGCAAACGGAAGTATTACAGCAAGAGGTAACAATGCTTGTGGTTCTGGAAGCACCCGCTCTTTGACAGTAGCTGTTGTAAGTTGCGCTAGAATGGCTGAAGAGTCTATTGAATCAGCTGTTGAATTTGATGTAGTTGTTAGTCCTAATCCATTTAATGAGACCTTAAACATTAGAACCAATGGAACTAACAATGAAAAACTTCAAATATCGATTGTTGATGTAAGCGGTAGAATTGTATACAACAACGTTGCAATTGCAAACGAAACATTAAATATCTCACCTAATTTGGCAAATGGAATCTATTATGTTTCAGTTACCAACTCGGCAGATATTAGAAAGCTGATTAAGGTGGTAAAAGCTAATTAATGAGCATATAAACGTTAACATGAAAAGCGGCAATATTTTGATATTGCCGCTTTTTTTATGAGTAAAACTTGCCTTAAAATTGGCTACATAAAGAATTGAAAAGGTTTTCCAACCAACCTATTGCTTCATTTGACTGAATAATTTCACGACCGAGTTTGTAAATTGCATTGTTAACATTCCGTTTTCTGAGCAATCGCATTAATGATTACATTGGTTTCCTGTAGTAAGGTAATTTACACTACTACCGCCCTACTCTTCTCAAATTTAAACACATGAATACGATTCCAACCCAACTTCCGCACCAGCCTACTGCAAATAAGTTGCAATGGGCTTTTTTAGGTTTGGGAGATGGGAGAATGAAGGCACCAATCGATAATGAATTGGGCGGTTGGATTTTTATAATATACATTTGAAAGGATAATTAGATGTTATGAATTATCGCATATAAGATAGTTAGCCTCGAGCGGAAATTTGATACTGAGTAATTGTGTTTCGCTCACAATTTTTCTATAAAAGTCTTTGGAGTTTCTTCAATGTATAAAGAAGCTTAAGAATCCAATTCGAAAATTGTTCGCTTAGATTCGTGAAAAGCCTTTACAAGCTTTAGTTAATTTTAAACTATTCAAGCATTTTGTGTAAAATGGCCTCCATAATTTTAGCATCACTTACCTTTAAATTGTTGCCTTTATTGTCTTTCAAATATTCTCCATTTACTGCGAAGAAAATTGCCGGTACCGATCTTACTTGCATTTCTGCAGCAAAATCAAAATCAATAATGGCATCAACATCGAGAAACTCAACTTGAGGGAATTTAGGCGCTAATGACTCAATCGCTTTTGATACAGTTTTGCATGGAGGACAACCAGGCATTCCAAATTTCACT
>JBIPLZ010000026.1:0-12329 GCA_044369395.1 Flavobacteriales bacterium
ATTTACCCATTCTTTTTTCGAAAAACGACCTCCTTGTTTTTAATCAAACCCGTGTCGTTCAAGCAAGATTATTCTTTTATACGGTCGCAGGGGCAAAAATTGAGGTTTTCTGTTTAGAACCATTAAACAATAAGACCATTCCAGAAGCCATGCTCGATCAAGGAGAATCGGTTTGGGTATGCATGGTTGGGAATGCCCGAAAATGGAAAGATGCTGAAATATTGCGTTTAGATATCAATCAAAACGGTCTCGAATACATCGACATTACACTTGTAGATAAAACCAACGAGGGTTTTGAAATTCGATTTAATTGGGAGGCTTCGCAATTATGTTTTGCTGAGATATTAGATTTTGCAGGTTTCCTTCCTTTGCCTCCGTATCTAAAAAGGGATGCTGAAGTTTTAGATAAAACGCGCTACCAAACTGTTTACGCAGTAGAGAAAGGCTCTGTTGCTGCACCAACAGCAGGCTTACATTTCACTCCTGAAATTCTCGATAAATTAAAATCTCAGGGTGTTGAATGCGGATATGTGACTTTACATGTTGGAGCGGGAACTTTCAAACCAGTCAAAGCTGCGCGTATGGAAGAGCACGATATGCATGCAGAAGAACTAATTGTAGGATTGAATTTTATTGAAACATTTGCCAATTGTACAGGAAAAGTTGCTGCGGTTGGAACCACCACATTGCGAACACTCGAAAGCGTTTATTGGACGGCTGTTCGATTGATGAAAAACCCAGGCAGTGAAATTTCGATCGATGTAAGCCAATGGGAACCTTATCAAGATTCAATTGGGGCTTTTCCCAGTAGAAAAGAGGCGTTCTCATTTCTTGTCGAACGCATGCGTTCTTCTGGTTTGAATTCCATCCAAGGAAAAACCCAAATCATCATCGCTCCTGGCTATACAATTAGAACCATCCATGTTTTGATAACCAATTTCCATCAACCACAAAGCACGCTTTTATTACTGGTAAGTGCATGTATTGGAGATGATTGGAAGTTGGTATACGAACACGCCCTTCAAAACAATTACCGTTTCTTAAGCTATGGAGATAGCTCCGCGCTATTCGTAAAATGAAAAAAGCCCGAAACAACTGTCTCGGGCTCTTATTTTTCATGAAATATTTAGTGTACAACGACCATTTTATTCATGGTAGAAAATCCTTTTTCACCTTCAAGACGATAGAAATAAGTTCCAGAAGCTAGATCATTACCCCATAACTCTATCTGATGAGTTCCTTGTGATTTAAATCCAAGGTTTGAACGAAGAACTTCACGTCCATTTACATCATAGGTTACGAGCGACAATGTTTGTGCATCTGAAGTTGAAAAACTTACCTGACTGGAAGTGCTAAACGGATTTGGTGAATTTTGTCCAGCATCTATTGGCAACATTACTTGTTTTTTGATTCCTGTTACATCGGTAAAAGACACCAATGTCCAAATTTGCCAATTCTGCGCTTTGAAATAAGATGTATCTGTTTGACCAGCTGCAAAAGTGTACCAGATTCCACCAGTGCTTGAAAAGTTTCCATTATTAAAACCTTCCCAACGAATAACGGAATAGGGGAATTTCGATTTCATTGCATAATCACCCGGAGAAGCGGGTCCGTTGGGATTTGAAATATAACCAGCAGCAATACCTAAGGTGTCCGATTTAGGGGCAACATAACGAAGGCCAAGTCCCACTTTCTCACCTACGTTAGTTGTATAACCAACAGGCAAAGCTAATACATAGCCAGCACCCACTCCTAGCCAATTCCCACTTCCAGAAAGCGATGTATTGGTTACTACAGAATCAGTCCACAAGATTGGTTGAGTTGCTGAAAAAGCTCCCGGCGCAGTTAGCTTTCGAATATCAACATAAAGTTTGTTGTCGAGCCCAGAATTATTTTCGTGCGTTAGGTAAACAAACACGCTATCGATTGTAATTTGTAATGAACTTGGATAGGTAAATGGTCCAGAATAGGTTTCTATAGGAGCCAAAAGCGGATCGGTATATCCGATTAATTCGAGCAAACGAACACCCACAAAATTGATTGGAATAATATCCGTATCTGCTGCTGCAGTGTAATTACTATTGAACGTCCAAAGGTAATTGGTTACTGTCCCTAGTCCTTGTTCTATTTCGTCAGTTACAGGATAGTCGATATACAAACTAACATCCGAACGGTTCGTGTTACCGCTATGTGCTCTTTTTAAAGACTCAAATTCTTCTTGAGGCACCCGAAATTTTTCGAAATCGGTATTAGGGGTATTAACTTGTTGGGCAAACGATCCCAATGTGAAAATAAGTAGGAGAGGAGTAAATAGTTTTTTCATAGTAAAAATTCATTTGTATAAAAGTAGTGATTTTACTCTAAACAAAAAGAGGGCTAATAAATTTATTGATGTGAGATAATTATGGGAGAAACACTCATCCAAAGTTCGTTTTGAATTTTAACCACATAATATCCAGTAGGGAATGATGTGGTATTTATTTCACACGCTGTTTGATTTTCGGGTAGAACAGCATTATACATCGATCGACCGTCAATACTCATGATTGAGATAGATAAATGCTTCTTGTTTTCGGGAATGTTAAAATGGAAACTTTGCGCACAAGGGTTTGGATAAATGGATAAGCGTTCGATATCAATTCTATTGAATGAATTCAATGTTGTATCAATTACCGGAAAAATAGCGAAATCCAAATCAAACCCCCAAGTATCGACAATACGTTTATAATTCCCATTCCACTTTTCCCAACTCATTCCAACAGCTGAAACGCTGTCTATGGCAGAGTTGAAAAGCGCAACGCTATCGAGTAAAATTCCTGATGAATCCCGCGCAAGACTATCGAAGTTTAAACCGATAGCATAAAAACTATTTACCAATATAGGAGCGCTGAAAGAATAATACTGCAGTCCATTCGGGAAAGCTAAACCGGTATCCACATCCGCCATCGAAATCCACGTTGAATCAATTGTATTGGTAATTCCTCTGAAGAAAGGAGCTGTATTAGTTTCGGTTGTATCAAAAGTTTTAACTTTCAAACACAAGCGCGATTGGATGTCAAGAGAATTGTATGTTTTAGCTCCAAACCAAATAAATGCGCCCAATACACTTTCCGACCGCAAGGGAAAAAACGCTTGCAGTTTCTCCGAATCGCCATAGCCATTAGTTCCAGAAACATAACCTCCATTTGGACTTGCAATTAAAGTAGCTCCGTTTGATTGAAAAAAATTGAAGATTGTATCGGTTTGAGCAATGGTATTCTGCGAAAAAACTAAAAAAGCAAGGAAAAGAAAATAGCGCATAAAATTCGATTAAATGAAAAACCCCTTAAGCGCAAACTTAAGGGGTTTTGAAATGGTATTCAGAAAATATTAATGAGCAACTACAACTTTTTGAGAAGAAGTTCCTTTGTTAGTTGTTACTTGAAGAGTATAAACTCCGTTTGCAAAATCAACTAAGCTCAATGTGTCTTTGTAAGCCACAACTTTGCCATTAATAGATTTATTGAAAACAACTTTTCCGTTTAGGTCAATTAAAGAAACGCTAACGTTAGAAGCTTCTTGAGTTTTAACATCCCAAGAAATTTGATCGTTTGCAGGGTTTGGATAAACCTCCATCTTCATAGCAGGTGAATTGATATCAGCAACACCAACACCAAGGTCAAAGTTCAAGTTAATAGCAGCAGTTAAGTCAGATAAGTACCAAGTTAACACTCCATTTGCATCTGGAACATTTACTAATGTTGAGTTATCGTTATCTCCAGCAACTCCGTAAAACAAGAAACGCTTATCAGTTGCTTCACTTCCCATTGATGCAACATATAAACCGCCAGCAGCTAATGTTTGTTGATCAATTAAAACTGTAAAATACTGAGCAGTTGTTGGATGCGTTGCAGAAATACTAAAGTCTCCAATTGAAAGAGCTGTAGTTAAGTCAGCATTATCAAAAAGTTCAATAACTAAATCTGTATTATCAGTAGAAGCAGAAGAAACAGCAATGTCAATAGCTTTTACTTGAACTTCATTCACGATGCTGTAACGGTTAGAGATTTTACATGGCTCCCAAGCAGTAAGTGTAGCTGCTCCAGAGTATGTATAAGCAACAGTACCTGTAAGTCCAGTTAAACCAGAATATACATAGTTAGATACAACGAAATTAGATGTTCCTGCATTGTTACTTGGATCGATATCCGTATTTGCAGATGTTACAGAAGCGGCAACTGAGTAATTACCAATTGCATCTGCAGTATAACCTGTTGCAATAATAACCGTGTCGTTTGTAAATGGCTCAACAGTAACAACAGTAGAAGCTCCGCTATTTACCGTTACTCCACCACGTGTGATAGTATAATTCACCGTTGCATCTTGAGCAACAGCTCCTTCGTTACGAACAATTGCTACAACTGGAATTTCAGCAACTTGAGATAATGGATACGTTCCATATTCCCAATCTGCGAAAGGATCTCCGTGATTCAAACTTGTCATTAGCAATTCATAATCTGGAGGTGTAATCAATTTCACGTCATCTACCATCCAAGAGTATGCACAACCAGGAGCTGTTGCAGATCCTGAAGGACTCCAGAATTGGAAACGAACTTTAACACTTGCTTGACCACCAGCAGTTGGAGTGATATTCACCTTAACAATTTCAGCGGGAGAAGAAGAAAAATCATTGTTTCCTAGTGTTTCGTTTACTGGATATTTAACCCAAGTTGTTCCGTTATCATTCGATACGAAAACAAATGTAGAGTCATCGAAGCGACGGTATTGTTGTTGGAATTCCAAGATTACTCCTGGGAATGCAGAACAATCAGCAGAACCTGACATAGTAAGGTTGGTGATTTGATCTCCAGAACAATCTAAATCGGAATCAAATAAAGCATACCCATTTGCAGCAGTAGTTGACTCAATTGGATCAATTAAAAATGCACCAGAAGGAATAGCTGTGCCAATAACCCAAGCACCAGGACCAGCTTCGCTTGTAATGGTCCAATCAGCAGGAACCGAAAAATCATTTGTCCAGATATCAACTCTGTTTACAGATGACTGAGAAGCAACAGCTGATTTTTGATGATGAAACGTGTTTTTAGATGAACGGTTAGCGCCGATAGACTGATTTCCAGATTTTTGAGCACTTAACGATACCGTCGATCCTAACAAAAGAGCGAGTAAAAGTTTTGATTTCATGTGTGTTTTTTAAATTGATATGGATTAAAAATTCGTTTCGAAAATCTTTCAAGTAAATATTCGAACTCAGCAAAAATAGAATTATATCTTTTCAAATACCAATTTCTTTTTATTACAATAAAAGAAACTTGTCGACGAGTTTTTTTAACAAGGATGAATAATCATTCCCAATCAAGAAAATTTGATTAGGAATCTTTATAAATTGAAAGGTTAAAAATAAAAAGCCCTCTAAAGCGAATGCTAAAGAGGGCTTTCTTGATGTATTAAATACTATTAGTGAGCAATAACAACCTTTTGAGTTTGAACACCTGAATTCGTTTTTAATTCGAAGGTATACACTCCGTTTGCGAAAGAATCAAGACTCAAAGTGTCTTGATATGAAGCAATTTTGCCGCTAATGGTTTTATTGAAAACCACTTTTCCGTTCACATCAATCAAACTTACATTCATCGATGAAGCTTCATTGCTTTTCACTTTCCAAGAAAGTTGATCAGATGCTGGATTTGGGAATACTCCAAATTCAACGGCTGGGTTAGTTGATAAACCAGTAACGCCAATTGTTGGGTCGAAATTCAAGTTAACAGCAGGAGTTAAAGCAGATAAATACCAAGTTGGAACACCGTTTACATCAGGAAGATTAACAATCGTAGAATTGTCATTATCGCCAACATTTGCATAAAAATAAAATTGTTTATCAGTTGCACTTGAACCAACTGAAGCAACGTACAAACCTTCAGCAACTAAAAATGCTTGAGGAATAACAACGGTAAAGTATTGAGCAGTAGTAGGGTGAGTTGCAGAAATGTTAAATGATCCTACAGAAAGTGGATTTAACAAATCGTTAGTATCAAAAACCTCTATTGTTAAAGCTGTATTATCGGTAGAAACAGATGAAACTGCAATGTCTATTCCTTGAAAAGCCACATCATTAGCAATAAAATAACGATTAGCAACTTTAGACGGTCTAAATGGCGCGGTCGGTCCAGAATAAGTTAATGCAGTGGCAGTCGTTAAATCTGCCAATCCAGAATAAATGTAATTGCTAACAACAAACGAAGATGTTTTGGTATTATTTGAAGGATCTGTATCAGTATTAGCCGAAGAAATAGATGCTGTTACCACATAATTACCAACTGCATCTGGAATATACCCTGTTAAAATTTCAATCGTATCGTTTGTATATGGTTGAAGTGTAAATGGAGCAGAAGACCCACTGTTTACAACAGTTCCATTGCGAGTAATGGTGTAATTAATGGTTGCTGTTTCTTCAGAACCACCTTCACTACGAACTACTGATACAGAACTAATTGCACGTGTTTGTGAAAGAGGATATGTTCCATATTCCCAATCAATAAATGGGTTTGCATGGTAGGTTTCCAAAACCTGAAGTTCGTATGGCGGAGGTGTCATTAGTTTCACATCATCAATCATCCAAGAGTATCCACAACCAGGAAGTCCTGCAGGTCCAACGTATGTTGACGGGCTCCAAAATTGGAAACGAATTTTTACGTTCGCTTGGCCACCTGCTGTTGCCGAAATGTTTAAACGAACAACTTCAGGGTTTGTTGCACAAAAATCGTTATTCGTCAACGTTGTATTTACCGGATATTTTACCCAAGTAGTTCCGCCATTGTTTGAAACAAATACAAACGTAGAATCATCAAAACGACGATATTGTTGCTGGAATTCCAAAATTACATCTGGATAACTAGAACAATTGATATTAGCTGCCGTTGTCAAATTCGGGATTTGATTTCCAGAACAATCTAAATCAGAATCAAATAATGCAAAACCGTTTGCTGCGGTTGTAGAAGCAATTGGATCAATTAAGAAAGCCCCTGATGGAATGGTTGTTCCAATAACCCAGTTGCTCGTATTTGCAGCAGAGTTAGAAATCACCCAATTTGAAGGAACCGAAAAATCATTAGTGAAGAATGTAGCAGATGTTGGCGGTGTAAAAATGCGCACATCATCAATCATCCAAGCGTATCCACAACCAGGAAGTCCTGCAGGACCAACATATGTTGAAGGACTCCAGAATTGAAAACGAACTTTAACGTTTGCTTGCCCGCCTGCAGTTGCAGAGATATTTAATTGAACAGTTTCTGGATTTGTAGTCGCATCGTTATTCACTAAACCGGTATTTACAGAATATTTCACCCATGTTGTTCCACCATTATTGGAAACAAATACAAACGTAGAATCATCGAAACGACGATATTGTTGTTGGAACTCAAGTAATACAGTTGGAGATGCAGAGCAGTTTACCGAAGTTGTTTTGGTTAAATTGGCAATTTGATTACCAGAACAATCTAAGTCGGAATCAAACAGTGCATATCCGTTTGCTTCGGTAGTTGATAAAATTGGGTCAATTGCAAAAGCACCAGAAGGAATAGAAGAACCAATTACCCAGTTGCTTGCATTACCTGCAGAATTGGAGATGATCCAATCGGATGGGTTCGAAAAATCACTTGACCAAAGATCTACGCGGTTTGAAAATGCAGCTGGCGCAGTTGCTGATTTTTGAACGCCGTAATTGTTTTTACGCGCCCAATTGCCTTGAATATCTTGCGAAGAATTGTTTTGTGCATGTGATGACATTGCCGCAAGAACAAGCATCGCAAAAAGTAAAAGTTTTGATTTCATAGAGATGAATTAATGATTAAAAAAAACGATTCTCAAAGCACGCAAGTGCAATTTGAGAATCGTTCAAATATAATTCAATTACCAAATAACAAAAACAAACAATGTTATTATTTTAATAACACATGTCTATGATTATTAAAACTAAGCATACGCTTCAATTGGGGCGCAACTGCAAACCAAATTTCGGTCTCCGTAAGCGTTATCAACCTTACCAACACTTGGCCAGAATTTATTTTCCGAAACCCAATTTAAAGGATAGGCTGCTTTTTCACGAGAGTATGGCTTGTTCCAAGAATCGCTTATAACAGAAGTTGCTGTATGTGGAGCATTTACAATGACATTGTTTTCTGCATCAGCCAATCCCGTTTCAATCTCTGCAATTTCGTTTCGAATAGAAATCATTGCTTCCGCAAAACGATCTAACTCCGCAAGACTTTCACTTTCTGTTGGCTCAATCATGATGGTTCCGGGTACTGGAAACGAAACTGTTGGAGCATGGTATCCATAATCCATCAAACGTTTCGCAATATCAGCAACTTCAACATGTGCCGTTTTCTTAAACTCACGGCAATCAATAATCATTTCGTGGGCCACACAGCCTTCGCTTCCTTTGTACAGTACCGGGTAATGTGCTTCCAATTTTGCTTTTAGGTAATTGGCATTTAAGATGGCAAAGCGAGTAGCATTGGTAATTCCATCGGGCCCAAGCATTTTAATATAAGCATACGAAACCAACAATATCAGGGAGCTTCCAAAAGGAGCAGCAGAGACCGCAGTTATTGCATGTGATCCGCCTGTTTTCACCAAGCCGTGACCCGGCAAAAATGGGGCTAGCTTTTCATTAACTCCAATCGGCCCCATACCTGGTCCGCCACCACCGTGAGGGATAGCAAAGGTTTTATGCAAATTCAAATGGCAAACATCTGCGCCGATTGTTCCAGGACTTGTTAAACCAACTTGAGCATTCATGTTGGCGCCATCCATGTAAACCAATCCACCATTTTCGTGGATAATGTCTGTAATTACACGAATTCCTTCCTCGAAAACACCATGTGTAGATGGATAAGTAACCATCAAAGCCGATAAATTATCGCGATGTTGAATGGCCTTCGAACGCAAATCTTCGATGTCTACATTTCCGCTTTCATCGCATTTTACCACAATCACATCCATGCCTGCCATGACAGCCGAAGCCGGATTGGTTCCGTGAGCGGATGAAGGTATTAATGCAATATTTCGGTGTGTATCGCCGCGACTAATATGGTACGCACGAATAGTCATCAATCCAGCGTATTCGCCTTGTGCACCGGAGTTTGGTTGAAGCGAAATGGCAGCAAAACCTGTCGACTGACATAAATCGCTGCTTAATTCATCAAACAATTGGTGATAACCAGCAGCTTGATCAACCGGAATAAATGGATGTAAATTCCCGAATTCAGGCAAGCTCAAAGGCATTAACTCTGTGGCGGCATTCAGCTTCATAGTACAAGAACCAAGAGAAATCATGGAATGATTCAATGCAAGGTCTTTGTTTTCTAGTCGCTTAATATAGCGCATCATTTCGGTTTCAGAATGAAAACTATTGAATACAGATTCTTTTAGGATTTCAGATTTACGTTCAAGGGAATCCCAAAATGGTTTTGATGCAAAAGGTTCAACAGCACCAGCTTCTTTTCCAGCAGCACCAGCAAAAAGATCTAGCAAATGCTGAAGATCAGCTCGTGAAGTTGTTTCATCAATGGTTAAACAAACATCCCCATTGGTTTCATATCGCAAATTGATTTCGCGTTGAATGGCGCGTTTATTTAAAAGCTCCTGTGTGCAAAGTTCATTAAGTCCAATGCGAAGGGTATCGAAATAACTTGAGGTTTTAACATCATAACCCAAACTGCTTAATCGCTCAGCTAAATGACGTGTAGCTGAATGGATTTTGTTTGCGATCCGCTTCAAACCATCGGGCCCATGATACACAGCATACATCGATGCCATAATGGCTAGAAGCGCTTGAGCAGTACAAATGTTTGAAGTTGCTTTATCGCGTTTAATGTGCTGCTCGCGGGTTTGCAATGCCATACGCAACGCACGATTGCCATGAGAGTCGATAGAAACACCAATTATACGCCCAGGAATATGTCGTTTAAAATCTTCATGCGTTGCAAAATATGCAGCATGAGGTCCACCGTAACCCATTGGAATACCAAAACGCTGGGTTGATCCCACAACACAGTCAGCACCCCAATCGCCCGGAGGAGTTAAAAGAACGAGACTCATTAAATCGGCACAAGCGCAGACATACGCATTTTGTTTTTTAGCTTGTGAAGTAAAATCTTTGTAATCGTGAATTTCTCCATCCACATCTGGATACTGAACTACAGCACCAAAAATGCGCTCGTTCCAAACAAGAGTTTGATGATTTCCAATGAGAAGTTCTATTCCCAAAGGAGCCGAACGTGTTTGAAGAAGTTCGATTGTTTGAGGAAAACACTTCTCCGAAACGAAAAGCACATTGGCATTGGCTTTTACCTGATCGCGGTTACGCATTGCATAAAACATATGCATGGCTTCGGAGGCAGCAGTGGCCTCATCGAGTAAAGAACCGTTGGCTAGTTTCATCCCCGTTAAATCCATCACCATGGTTTGGAAATTAAGAATAGCCTCCAAGCGACCTTGAGCAATTTCAGCTTGGTAAGGAGTATAAGCAGTGTACCAACCCGGATTCTCAAATATGTTCCGTAAAATTACGGAAGGAGTAATCGTATTGTAATAACCAAGTCCAATATAGGTTTTATACACCTTATTTTTGGAAGCAATAGTTCGAATATGTTGAAGGTATTCGTATTCCGAAATCGCAGGCGCAATCTTCATCGTATCTTTTCTGCGAATGGAAGCAGGTATTGTTTTGTCGATAAGTTCATCTAAGCTATTAACGCCGATTGCATTTAGCATATGAGCTGTTTCAGTTGCATTTGGGCCGATGTGACGGGATTCAAAATCGTGAATCATAATAAAATTGATTGAAAATTGATGGCTTAATTGGGAGACGAAAATACAAACAATTGGAGCATGTACATGTTCAAATTCAAGGAAAATGATTTTGGAACGGATATAAAAAAATGTAGGTTTGAAGCATTATATTTATCCCATGAATTTATTGCTCAAAGTCAAGCTAATATTCATTTGTATTATTTCAATTTTCAGGATCGAACTGGAGGCGCAAGACACGCTTGTATTGATTGATCGAGAACCCAAATTTATTTCTGCATATCGAATCGAAAATGACCAAGTCTTTTACACCCCTTTCGGCAAGATGAAAGAACGAATCATTGAAATTGACAAACTGTATTCGGTGAGAACTTCATCTAAAGGCGAAGTAATTCTATACAAACAAGACTCACTCGAAAGCAATTACCTCAATGTAGAACAAATGGCAGACTATATTCATGGTCAGCAAGATGCCCGAAATAGTTATGGAAAACAAGCCACCAAAAGTGGGGCAGGGGGTTTTGTTTTTGGTTTCTTAGGATCGGCTACAGGCCTTTATTATGGACCTATTTTCATAATTGGCTATACAGCTTGGAAAGGAGTTTCGAAACCAAAATATAAAAAGGAATTGGGCTTCGATAAAAAATTTGCAGATAACGTATTTTATAAAGAAGGATACGGAACAATGGCCAAGCGTTTAGTTTCTCGAAGAAGCGCCATTGGATCGGGACTCGGATTTTTGGTTGGAGTGGCTACCTTATCGTTTGTGCTTCAATAAATGAAACTTCCGTTTTGGCTTAATCGCTTGTTTCGTTATGTTGTTTTTGGAAACATTTGGGTTTCATTTTCGGCAGTTTGTATGTTATGGACAACCGAAGAACTTTTTTCACTCAATTCAAAACCAGCTCTTGCCATTTTTATATTTGGAGCTACTCTCTTTATCTATAATTTCCATCGGCTTTTCCGAATGAAAGCCATCTATGCCAAACACAGTTCCGATCGTCACAATTGGATTATCAATAACCGGAATCATGTAATTGCATTATCCTTTTTAGGTTTTATTCTGGTACTTGCCGGTGGGTTTGTTTTTCTTAACAAGGAAACAATCAGGATACTGCTCCCTTTTGTTTTAATATCCTTGTTTTATGTGATTCCGATTTATAGAAAGGAAGGAATCTGGATTCGACTTCGCGATGTTCCCTATGTGAAAATTTTTCTAGTGGCCTTGGTTTGGGCCTTTGTAACGGTTTGTTTGCCTTTTGTCATTCTTCCCGACTTTACTTTTCAATCGCTTCTAAATCCCAATATTATCCTAACAGCATCTAATCGATTCTTGTTTTTTTTCGCAATTACACTCCCTTTTGATATTCGCGATTTAGAACATGATCGTAAAAACGGCGTCAGAACATTTGCCTCTTTGTTGGGAGTTGTTGGTATTAAAAACCTAAGTAGAATTTTATTGGTAATTGTTACGCTTATCGCACTGTTTTGCTACAACCGAGGATATTATTTTCCTG